>JAJYDS010000011.1 GCA_021777215.1 bacterium | reverse complement strand
AGACGGATATTTTTCCGAAACTGTCGGGCAGGTCAATTGGGAAACTATCCAAGAGTACATAAAAAATCAGTGATTCCGATAATTCAGGTGGGAAGCCACGGCCTTTAGGCCGTGGAGACAGTCACTGAGTTGCGCGATTTGCTTATGTTTTTTCATTGATTATGGGTGTTTTTTTATATAAACTTAACTAGTTGAAATATTTTTTAAAGAGATTATTATTATTACTACTATGGTTTCTGATAAAAATAGTAAAATAGGTTGCCGGGTAGAGAATGATTGCTCATAAAAAGTTGTTATTTTCTATAAAATTACACATCCAAGGAAGCTTAATGGAGATGTCATGAAAGAAGCTTAATGGAGATGTTATGAAACTAAAATGGTTAGGATTGACGCTTGTTATGGCGTATGGTTCGTTGTGCGCTATGGATAAAGAAGAAAACACACAGCGCACGATTGATTTTAGTCAGCTAAATCAAGAGGTTGAGAAATCGACAGCTGATATGGATCGGCTTCTTGTAGGTGTGTATAGCGGCTATGTTTGTACGCAACAAGAAATAGATCCATCACAAAAAGAACCGTCTACTCCGATGAGCTCTGATTCTGGTGCTGATATTTTTGCTTTCATGCCGCGCACTAATAATGATATTCATGAGTTGCTTGGTTCGTTGTCTATTGCCCCCGAAGAAGAAGAGACTGTAAGGCCTCGTGTCCGAGATCGTTCTCCTTCTTTAGAGCGAAACAGATCCTATTCGCCGACGCCATTTGGAAAAGTATCGCAAGCAGATATGTCTGATTGTGCACAGGAAAACTCACAAGAGCAATTAAGAAGAAATCACTATCAATGTAAATTAGATGAATTGCACGATAGTTTGAGGGATCTTATGAAGAATTCTCATTTTACGCCTGAAACAAAACGAAACATGTTGACCGATATTCGTGATGCAGCTAAGCGCTATGCTGATTTGGCTCAAAATTTCCCAGGATTGTATAGTCGATTTGGTTACCTAGTTTGTAATGCCGATCGGCAGCTTAATAGTCTTTCTTAAAGATGAAAATTTTTACTGTTTAGTATTTTTAACCTATAAATAGCAGAGGTCTTATGAAGAATAAGTTGTTTTTTTCAAGCTTGGTATTGATTTCGGGTGGGCTTGTTGCCGTGCCCGGTTCGCAAGAAGGGGAATTGCCAGAAGCATCTCAACCAGCTACGCCGACGCCGCGGCCAGCGGCATTACAAATTCCAAGCCAGCAAGTTCGAGTGCCTTTTTTTACAGCGCAGGAGATTGGTGTGAGGTATCCTGCAGATATTTCACCTCGCCAGTACCCTACTCAAATGCCCTTTACTCTTGAACAAACACCGCCACCAGCGCCTCGTGTTGAGATAGCGGATCAAGAGAATGATAGATTTGCGCAACACTATCAAGACATAGCGTCGAATTTGAGCTATCTCCTTCATGATTTACATGGCTCACGTGAGCAACGCATTGAGCAATTAAATGGGGTAATTCAAGAAGCCCGGCATTATTCCCATGAGGTGCAAGATAATGGTAATGCAGCCTATCGCACTTCTGGGGGATTTCATCACCGATTTGGACTTATAGTACGCGATGCTGAAACTCGTATAGCTCATATTAATGAAGGAGTGGCACAGGGACGTGCCATAACTATGAGAGCGCATGCTTTACGTGGGCGACATGGTGCAGAACATTTTTTAACTCGTGTCACACTTCGTTCTACCGAAGATCTTGCACATTTGAGAGAGGTTCTTCGCAATTTGCTTGAGCGCTATCGTAATAATGACAGAGGAGAAGATTAATTTTTTCAGATTTTAAGTAATCTGTTTTTATAAATATACTAAGCTTCGTGAGCGCCAGAGTGGTTGCTCATGAAGCTTTTTTTTACGGTAGGCATTGATTAAAAGTATGCCAGTTCTCGGATTTATCGAGCAATGTGATCCTTATTTTTTGTGATTGGCATATCTATAAAAAATAGACGTGCTCAGGATATGAATTAGGAGAGAGTTTTAGGATTGCGTAAGGTGATTATTCAGGCACGGCAGTACGCGAGTTCTGCGCGGGAAAATGCTAATGGGGTTGATCGTATTTCTGCGCTGTTTTGTGCGCATCTAGGACATATTATATGCAGTGCCCAAATTAAATTGCAAGATGTACTGCGTTTGGTGGTAGAAGATGGTGGACGTACCTATATTGTGCGGTCTGACTTTCCAGTGCAGACCAGTGATATTACTGAAAGTTTGCCTACTGACGCTACGCATCAAGAGTCAGGCAATAGCCGCGCTTGAACAGGGAGTGATAGAAGACGGTTTATTTACTATCCAAGCGCTCGATACTTATGCCTGATTTGATTCTTTGAAGGGCGCTTATAGCAAAGGCAACCTGGTTAACGGTATTGTTGTGTGGAGTTCTAGAGCCGCGAACTACATTTTCGGTTGAGCGACGCATGATAGTGACAGCATATTGCCGTTCTGTACCCAGCGTGTCATCGATGGTGATGGTATCAAGAGGTGCTTCTTTGCGCGTACGTGCCTGCGCAGGTGCTGGCGAGACTACTGCTTGATAGGAATGGCCAGGCTCTATGTTTTGGGGTTGAGTAGGACGGGTATCAGTATCAGACGTGGCGTTGAGTGCATTTGTCTGTAGCTTCACAGGAAGTGGCGTGTCGTTTATAATGCAAATTTCATCGATAGGGCCTTTTTCCTTCAAACTCACGGTGTTTGACGGACGGAGCCATGAAACCTCTTTTTGTTCGCGCTGTAACTCATTGATAGCGGCTTTAATGTGATCAGTAGTGATTGTGGTTGTTGTCTCTTTTTTTGAACAAGCGGTTGTATCTATCGTGCAGTTGCAGGTTGGATATGAAAGTTTATAGACATTTTTTGCATAGAGTATGTGCAAAATGCCTGTCTCTTGAGCGAGAAATGTATATGATTTTCCTGGTTTTATCGCTATACCTTCTACGGTGAGTTGCTTTGTATCTCTATTTTCTATGCATAACTGATTAGGGACGCTCCAGGAAAGGCCGCTTTGAGTATCTGTGTGGATGCAGGAATGTGAGAATGGGTAATAGTGTGCTGTTGCAAAAGCAATGCTCAGTATAAGTATTTTTCTTTCGGGCGCTCTCTTTTTGTGCATTATAACCTCCCCGTATTGGGTCTTTTAACCTAAAAAAGTAACTTGCTTCCTGTGGTCGCAGGAAATTGTGGTCTCTTTTTTAGTATACGAGGCTTGAGGGAGTAAGCAAGAGGTCTACTGTTGGCGCTTTTCCAGCGCTCGTTGCTTGCTTAAAACGGTTCTTAGATAATGTTTGCCATGTGGCAGATAGAGTAAATCAGCCTTAATTTGGGTTGGGGTTTTATTGGTAAGCCGGATGACATGGTGATCGGTAAATAGTTGAGGAACGGGATCACCTTCAAGGGCGTTGCTTTCAGCGAGAATAAAGTCTTGTTCATACTGGTTTTGATTTTTTTTGCCCCACGATACTTTTACCGTAAGATCTTTGAGGAAAAAGGGGCGGGTAGTGAGTATGTCGCGTGATACCATTTGGGCACGAAAAAGAGGAATTTTTTTGGCTGGAGCATCTTTATAGCTGTTATGTTGACGCATCCATACGTGATCATCTATGCGCGTGTACAATTCAACATATTTGCTCCCTTTTGTGTCATTAACAATTACGACTGCCTTAGTAGAGCGTGTAGTACTTCCGGCAACAAGAGCGAGCGCAATTATGGCCCTGGTATGGAACTGATTTTTATGCATAGGATTCATGGCACCCCTTTTTTATTTTTATCACGTTTTTCGGTGTTGTGTGCGCAAAATGTTTCTGTGCTTCTGATATTAGCGTATAAAATTTATATTTCTATTTGCAATAGGCTTATTGATGGCGGCTTAAAGTGCTATAGCGTCCAGTGAAGTCCTGTTTTTTGTGTCTGATACAGTGAGAAATGATATGTTTAGCACCGTCATTTTTTGTGTAAGTATTGGGGGATTTTTCATATGAACATAACTAAAAAGTCTATTTTTTTGTTGATGATTTTTTTTGTGTCCCGCCAGTATCTTGTATCAGTATGCCGACATGGCCACTTTCTAAACAAGTAAGAAGTTGTATTCATGGCTTAAATTCCTCTATTTAGCAAAATCATCGAGAAAGCAATCATAATGAGATTCTCGGCGCTTGATGTTGATATTTCATAATCCTTAATTTACAAATAAATAACGGTGGGTGTTTTTGTGGGGGTTTTTGAGTTCAGGTCTGGTTCCAGGTTAAAAAAGACTCTTTTTCATGGGGGCATCAAAAGTAGCCGATTGGGCTGTTTTTAAAGAAATATATATTATATGCTTGTGGAAGTTTTTTTTGTTAGTGAAAAAGTTACGTGCGTTTTACTGTCTCACGAGGGCGTCAGATGACTATGAAAAAAGGTATCTCTCTCTATTTTGGTGATGCACAAGATATGATATTTCCCAAGGATTACCAAAACCTTCCGGTGGGCATCGATCTGCTAACTATGCAGCCCTATGCTAAATTGGTGCAAGAAATGGAGCTTGAAAAACTTTTTTTTCTTAGGCAAGTGCATGGCGTTGCGGGCGCGGTGCTTAAGGTGCAGCGGTCGAATACGGACGTTCAGGAGGTTATACCAGAATATTTAACGCACGATGTCGATTCTTTTACTGCTTTTTCAGGTGATGGCGACTATTTGATTACCAATGTTCCCCGTGTAGGTGTTGGTATTATGACTGCCGACTGTCTTCCTCTTGTTTTACATGATCCTGTTACCCGGTCAATTGCAGCAATTCATGCTGGTTGGCGGGGTGCGGTTGCTGGTATTGCCACCATCGCTTTTTCCCGTATGGAAGCAGAATTTGGCGCTCAACCAGGAAATGTGCAGGCATACCTAGGTCCCTGCATACATCAGTGTTGCTATCAAGTGGGTGATCAGGTAGTTAAGGCGCTGGATGCTTTTTATGGGTCTGAAAATCAACAAGGTAAGCAGGCAGTTTCAGGTATCAGGCAGATTTTGGCGGAGAAGCAGGGGGCTCTGTATTTCGATCTGCCTGGGTTTGTTGCTCAGCAATTAGCATCGGCTGGCCTGAAAAAAGAGGCTATTTCTCTGGAAAAATCCCTCTGTACCTACTGTACCCCCGACTTTTGGTCGTATCGACGCCAGGCAGAGAAGGCGGGTAGGCAGATGACAGTGATTTCTCTTCGTGTATAAAAATTGTATTGTTTCACTTATTTGCTTTTACTTGTAAAAAAATGTTTTTTTCTCATTTTTTGTATAAAACTTTCTGAGTGATGTATACAATCATTGATGGCTTTTTCTCGATCAAAGAGACCCTCGCTGATTGTGACTAGAGCGCTTTTGTGATACAGTTAGTACTAATGATTTTATAGGGAGAGCAAAGCCGCGTTACGGGAGAAAAACTATGTTGACTGCGATATTATCAAAAATTTTAGGTACCGATAATGCACGGCAATTGCGCCGTTTGCAACCACTTGTACAAAAAATAAATGAATTAGAACCATCTATTAGTGCGCTCTCTGATGCTGAGCTTTCACTCAAAACAATTCAATTTAAAGAAGAGCTTTCACGAGGCAAGAAGTTAGATGACATTTTACCCGATGCATTTGCGGTGGTTCGTGAGGCTGCCAAGCGCCGTTTGGGGCAACGCCACTTTGATGTGCAATTAATGGGTGGCATTGTGCTCCATCAGGGTAAAATTGCTGAAATGAAAACCGGTGAAGGTAAAACCCTTACCGCCACCTTACCGTTATACCTGAATGCCTTATCGGGCAAGGGTGCTCACTTGGTGACGGTCAATGATTACTTGGCGCGTCGTGACTCTGAATGGATGGGCGCCATTTATACCTTTTTAGGTTTAGAGGTTGGCTGTCTACAAAATCCTATGGGGGATGCTGAGCGTAAAAAGGTCTATAATACCGACATTTTATATGCGACGAACAATGAACTTGGTTTTGATTATCTGCGCGATAATATGAAATTTCGTCTTGAAGACTATGTGCAGCGTGATCTTAATTTTGCCATTGTCGATGAAGTTGACTCTATTTTGATCGATGAAGCGCGAACGCCGCTTATTATTTCTGGTTCGGCTGAAGATAGCAGTCGACTCTATGTTGATGCGGATCGTGTCGTGCGGCATCTTAAAAAAGAAGTTGATTTTGAGGTTGATGAAAAAGCCCGTAGTGTTCAACTGACAGAAAGCGGTAATGATAAGGTTGAGCAGGCATTTCATGTGCAGAATTTGTATGCCATAGAGAACTTGAATCTTTTGCATCATGTTACTCAAGCATTGCGCGCCCATGCACTCTTTAAGATAGATGTCGATTATGTCGTCAAAGAAGACGAAGTACTCATCGTTGATGAATTTACCGGACGTATTTTGGCCGGACGTCGTTACAGTGACGGGTTACACCAAGCGCTTGAGGCAAAAGAGAATGTACGCATAGAAAAAGAGAGTCAAACGCTTGCTTCCATTACGTTGCAAAATTATTTCCGTCTTTATAAAAAATTAGCGGGTATGACGGGTACGGCTGCTACTGAATCAGAAGAGTTTTATAATATTTATAAGCTCAACGTGGTAAGTGTGCCGACCAATATGCCGATGATCCGTCAGGATAAGCCGGATTATATTTTCCTGACTCGCGACTCAAAATATAAAGCGATCGTTGATGACGTTAAAGAGCGTCACAAAAAAGGGCAACCGGTTTTGATCGGTACTATCGCGGTGGAAACCTCAGAATTGCTCAGTGCTATTTTGCAAATGAATGGTATTCCACACGATGTGCTTAACGCAAAACAGCACCAACGAGAAGCAGAAATAGTTGCTCACGCGGGTGAACCAGGACGCGTCACTATTGCTACTAATATGGCAGGCCGAGGCACTGATATTAAATTAACTCCAGAATCAAAAGATGCCGGCGGCCTTTATATCCTTGGTACCGAGCGCCATGAGAGTCGCCGTATTGATAACCAGTTGCGTGGTCGTTCTGGTCGTCAAGGTGATCCAGGTGAATCCCGTTTTTATATTTCTCTTGAAGATGATTTGGTTCGTATTTTTGCCGGTGATTCCCTTAAGAAGAACATGCAGCGCTTTGGCATGCAGGAAGATGAGGTGATCGAATCACCGTTTGTTTCTAAGCAAATCGAGCGAGCGCAAGAGAAGGTAGAAAAACATAATTTTGAGATTCGTAAGCATCTGATTGAATATGATGATGTGCTCAATCAGCAACGTACGGTTATCTATGACTATCGCCGCGATGTGTTAGAGGGCGAAGAGCGTATTTATGAATTAGTGCGCGATCTGATTATTCAAACGGTACAAGATTTATTTGCGCGCCTTTTCCCAACGCGTGATATGGTAAAACAAAATTATGATCAAGCGATTGATGAGCTGAGTCAAATTACCGGTATTACCAAAGAGCAATTTGAAACAGCTGGGTTGAGTACTGCTAACAGTGATGCTCTCAAAAAGGATATTATTAATTTCTTGCTTGCAAAATACGAGCTCTATCGTGGCCAACAAGAGACCGAGGTAGTGCGCGAGGCGGAAAAATGGTTGGTGCTTGAAACGATTGATCAAGCCTGGAAACAGCATATGATCAACCTTGATCACCTGAAAGAGGGTATCGGATTACGTAGCTGGGGACAGAAAAATCCTCTTATTGAGTATAAACGAGAAGCTTTCGCTATGTTTGAAGATATGATGTTCTATGTGCGCCGTGATATTGTTCGCCATATTTTCCATCTCAATCTTGAGCGCTTTAACTATCATGAGCTCGAGGCTAAACGTGAACGCGAATTGCAAGAAATGAACATGCTCTCAGGACAAGCAGCTGCAGCAGCGGCTCAATTGCCAAGTAAAACGGGTGAAGATGAAGTTGCTGTTCAAATGCAAAAACGCGAAGGGCCTAAAGTAGGGCGAAATGATCCATGTCCTTGTGGATCGGGTAAGAAGTATAAAAAGTGCTGTGGTGCATAGCAAAACAACAAGGGGAGCTTTCGCTCCCCTCTTTTATAGGCGACATAGTTTATTTTTATGAGGGTAAACCCTGATAAAAATCATACACTTCTTGAGCAGTTGGCGTTGCCTCCATTTCTTCCATTTCCGTTCCTTTTTCCTTTTCTCTCCTTGCTTTTCGTTCTTCTGGAGTGAGAGGGGCGCTTGATTTTCGTTCCTCTTGCGGGCCGCCAAACCATGACGCAAACCAGCCTTGCTTTTGTTCTTCTTCTTTGACCCCATTTATTTTATCTTGGAGAGCCTGGATCTCTTTTTGTAACGTTTCTCGTTCTTCAATTTTTTCTTTGCCGAGTTTTTCTAAAGTACTATTTTTTTCAGCGATAGTTGTCTCGAGTTCTTTTATTTTTTGGGTTAATTCTGTACTTTTTTGTTCGGCGATTTTTTCTGCAGCTCTCCGTTGTTGTTCTGCTTGGAGTGAAGCTTCTTGTAGCGCTTGTATTTGTTTTTCATAGGTTGCTAGTTGTTGGGATGAATCAGCCGATTGTTTTCGCAGTGTTTCCATTTCTGTTTCTGCTTTTTGTCTGTTTTGCGCTTCTTGTTTTTGTACTTTTTCAAGCTCAGCTCTAAACAACTGTTCTTGGGTAATTTTTTCTTGCAAGACTTTCTTTTGCTCATCTGTAGCAGCCGCGAGATCTTTTTTTATTGCAGCTTCTCTTTGTTCGCTTTTTTGTTTGGTACGGCGCAAGATAACAAGTCTCAGGAGGCGATTTGCATTGAGTTTTCTCGCTTGTTCCAGCGCTAATTTAGCTTCTTGAAGTGCTTTTACTGTTTGTTGAATTTCATTTTTTTGATTTTCAAAAACCTCGCTGCTGACGGTTCCTGCACGCAATGCATCAATACTGTTTTGCAAATCATCCTGTTTTTTGCCCATCTGTTTTCTGAGCGCATCCATATCCTCTTGTGCTTTTTGAGCATTTGCCGCAAGGATGGTATTAAATTCTTTTTTTAATGCATCTTTTTCTGATTTCGCCTGTTTTTCCATTTCTTGTGCTCTTTTTTCTGTGGCGATAATTCTATTTTCTAGTTCCGTTTTTTCAGTTGTTAATTGTTGCACAAGATTGGCTATTTCTTGTTGTTTTTCCTGGGCGAGTACTGTGCGTTGTTGCAGTGCATTCAGTTGGTTTTGTTTTTCCTTAAGAGCAGCTTTTAGTGTATCTTCTGATCCGCTTTTTTCTTCTTCCACCGCTTGTTTCTTTTTTTCTAGGTCAGCTATCGAATCTTGGTATGTTTTGTTTTCTTGAGTCAATTTCTCAATCTGTTTTTGTAAACGTGAGGCTTCTTCTTGCGCTATTTTTTGAGTCGCGCCACTTTCTGTTTTTGCTTGTTGTAGCAGTTTCTGAGCCTGTGTATCGGCGATGATTATGCGTTGTTCGAGGTCCTTTTTTTGCGTTTCTAATTCTTTTATAATTGGTGCCATCTCTTTTTGTTTGGCCTCTGCTAGTTCGGCGCGTTTGGCTATTTCTTCAATTCTTTTTAGTGCGGCAGCGAGCGCCTGCTCGGCTCCCGTTTTTTGGGTTTGCATGTCTTTCATTTTTTGCGTTGCATCAGCCAGTGCTTGCTCATACGTAGTGTTTGCTCGGGTTAATGCATCTATGGTTTTTTGCAGGCGGGCTGCGTTTTCTTGTGCGAATTCCTTTTCAGCTCCCACAGCTTTTTTTGCTTTTTCAGTTTCTTGAGCGCGTTTTTTTACCAGTGTCTCTATCTGTTTTCCTCTTGTTTGTACTATGTCTTGCATGCTGTTTTGTAGACGTTCAATTTCAGCGCGGGCGAGTGCCAGTTCCTTTTCTGCAGCTTGTTTTCCCTGCGATTGTTGTGCTGTTTGCCACATGAGGGTGAGTTGTGTGCGAAGTTCATTGGCTTTTATTTTTGCTTTGCTCTTGTTTTCATAATCGTTAATAAGCTGATTAAGCGCATCAACAAACCCCTGGCTCCAGGGGCTATCAGGAGATAAGTAGGTAGTTATTTGCGGTAGCAATCTGTCTGCACGTAATTTTTTTAGTTCAGTTATTTTTGCAATCGTAAGCGGTTCAACCACGGTATAACTGAGGCAATACATGCTCAGAGAAATGCCTATAAGACTTGCGCGTATATTTTTGTTCATAAAAATAAACTCCTTTTTATTCGCTCGTTTGAGCTATCAAAATGAAAAGCCGCCTTTGGTCCAAATAACCCATCTATTCATTACCGCAGCGCTTTTTCGTGAAAATTCATAGGACGCGCCGCCACTCAGGTGTACGGGATATTCAATTTCATCCCAGCGATAACCCAGAGATCCATAGAGAATGTTGGCGAGCATTCCCGGGTGTGCGGCTGAACAGAGATCAATATCGTTGATAGTGATTATATTTTTTTCATAGTCAGCAAGAGTGCCAAAATTTTCAGTGATAGTCGGATCATTTAAAATAGCGTTGGGAGCAATGGTGCGTACGGGGTTGGTTAATCCGTATTGCGCGGGATCACCAAGGCCTTGTGTTCTGCTTTTGAGTGCTGGTGCATTTTCACCCGTTGGCCATGGGCAGGCGAGTTTTACACATTCAGCCTGGCGATAAAAAATATTGTACCCAATCTCTGATTGAAAACCGCCGGCAGTAAATACCAAGGCAGAGGTCATATTGCTTGAAAGAGCGGGAGTAACTTTGAGATTTCGGGTAAAAACGTTAATGCCCGGTGTTGCGAGCGAGCCATCGGCAGTCTCTTGCGCTAATTGTGCTTGTGCTTTATTGGCATACACTTGCATATAGCGGCTCCAAGGTTTATCTATCAAGTCAAATGAGCGGCGCTGGGTGTTGCTAAAAAGATATTGACCATGGGCCATACATTCAAAATTAAGGGAACGCTCTTTTTCACTCTGCTCCCAGAGTTGAAATCCGGCCTGTATACCCCACATAAGTCCCCAGTGGTGATCATGACCAATGATAGGCTCAAAAATATACTGGGCGCATGGCTTATTGCCGGTTGGGATTAGGACGCCTGTGTAGAGCGCTATGTGTCCCTCTGGGCAGGGTAGCCACTCATAGCCGAGTTTTGTTTCAATGTCAGCTAAGCCTGTTTTGGTGTGTGCGCAATTATCCACTTTTCCATAACACCAAGCTGGTTGTCTAAATGCCTGAGTCATATTTGTGATGAGGGCTTCTGGTGTTCCTTGGCTTTCAATTTTTTCTGCTAACGTGACGGTATTTTTAACATGGGAGATAGGGCTTGATGCGCTGAACCACCATCCTTGTGTTGCATCATGCCAAGCAAAGCGTTGTAGGTACTGCAAACCAAGTCCGGCGACAGATTGATTCATAGAAAAGCAGACTGTACTTTTAAAACCATCATCACTTGTTTCTATACCAAATTGACGCGCATCAAGATCGGCAGCACCATTGGGAAAACCGTCTGCGGTGGAATCGCTTGCTTGCAAGACAGTTTTGCCATAGGGCATAAAATAGCTCGCCAAACGATGATCTTTTCCTGATTTGCTACCAAAAGGAACTATGTCGATGGCGCCACCGCGGCCATCTTCGCGAGCGCCGGCGCGTTCATTTCGAAAACCTGCAATTAATTCTGGGCGTACGCTTTGATACAGGGGGCGCACAAAGAAAAATGTTTTGCTGGAGGCGCAATCGTCACAATTTTTGTAGCAAGAAGTGCTGCAGTTTGTTACACAGCAGGCGTTTGCGTAGAGGGATGATATGCTCATGGTGCATGCGCACACAACGCTAAGTGCATGTATGGTATGTATGCCGAGAAATTTATTCATAGGGCCACTCTTTGTATGATTGGTTTAGACTGATACTGTTTTGTTATTTTTTTTACTATAGAGGAGTGAAAAGAAGCAATAATTTAGAAATGGGTATAGTTGATGCCTGAAGAGTGTTTTACATTTTTGATGGCTGTTAATCTGAAGACCAAATGGTACGTGTGATACTGTGAGAGGAGGGAGCCTACGCTCCCTCCTGGGGTTTGACGTTTGTTTGTGTTCTTAACGGTTTTTTGGGGACCTGCAGAGGTTTGCTATTATTTTTCGGTAAGATCCCAATCGATTTCTTTTAGAACCATGCTAATTTGGGTAATGGCAGGATTAATGACCTGCATTAAAATATCTTGGCTCTTTTGTTTACTGTCGATTTCTGCTTCGTAAATTTTCTTGACGGTGCCACTAAGCTTGTTGAGTGCGGTAATCGTGTTGGAAAGCACACTGTTTTTTGTGAATTGGGCCACTTCTTGCAAAATGCTGTTTATAGCACCGGCAGAACTTTCTAGCAATTTGGTAAGCTGATCGTATCGTGCTTTATCGAAAAAGACTTTGTTTTTATTGATCGCTTCTTCGATCGCTAACTTGAGAAATACGAGCGAGGCGGCTTGTTTTTTTGCTAAATGTTTTGTCTCTTCTGGTGGAGTTAGGTTTAGTTTTTTTAGTGTTTTTTTATATTCTTTTTCTGCGGCGATGTTGTAAATAACACCTTCAAGGTATGCTTTTTGAGCCATGAGCCACATTTGTTGTTCTTCTGGCGTTCGTTTTATCTCTTCTGCCACCTTTACTTTGCCAAGTTCTTTAAGGAGTGTTGGTTCTTCTTCAGTTATTTCTTCTTTAATTTCTTCCGGAAGGCCAACTTTTTTGAGTCCTTTACCTCCCTTTTCTCGTATTGCTTTAAAGAGATCTCCCATGGCACCACCAGGTACCTGTTTTGGTGTAGGGGCTGGAGGAGCTGGTGGCATAGGAGGTGTAGGAGGCATTGGTGCTGGTGGAGGAGTTGGCCCTACAACTGGTCCGGGTACTGGCGGCGGTGTTGGCGATTTGCGTTGTTGTTGACTCCAAGCATTGTATAGTACATCAAAGTTTGGTTTTATTTGTTTAATAGTTGCCTGACTTTTGAATTTATCAAAGGCTTTTTTTGCGGTATTGGCATCTTCTTCTTTCCATCTGGTTATGTCAGTGCCGAGCTTAGTCCAAAAATTTCTTAGTTCACCAGCATTTTTTATGGTATCGGCTTTTATGAGGGCAAAGCCGCACAAGCTGATTGCCAGAATTGGCCATTTTTTAATCATAGATCCCTTTTTAGTTTGATTGTTGAATGGTTTACTTTTTCTTAAAGTATTAAAAAGAAAATCCACCTTTAAACCACGCTACCCAATGATTCAGTGTCGTATTTTTGTTGAGGGCAAACTCATATGAAGCACCGCCATTTATATGTACGGGATATTTAAGATCATCCCAACGATAGCCCAGTGCTGCATGGAGCATATGTGCAATAAATGCCGGATGTGCTGCTGAACGAAGATTAAGATCAGTTTCTTTAATGCTGTAGTTGGCATAGTTAGTAATGGTGAATGGATTAATTGGTTGTACTGCGGGCAATGTCTCAAGATAGAAATTGCCATCAATTGTTCTGAATGGGTTAAGGTTGCCCACACCGTCAATATCTTTGAGTGCAGGAGCATTATCACCTGTTGGCCATGGACAGGAGAGTTTTACATATTCGGATTGCCGTGCATAAACGTTATACCCCATTTCCCCTTGAAAGCCACCAGCGCTGAGTACAAAGGCCGTCGTTGCATTGCCATTAAAACCAGGAGTAACTTTCATATCGCGGGTGAATACATTGATGCCGGGAGTAGCAAGGAATTGGCTTCCGGTACCTAAGGCCGTTTGTGCTTGTTCTTTATTGGCATAGACATCTAAATATCTGCTCCATGGGCGATTGACCAAGTCGAATGAGCGTTTTTGTGTGTTGCCAAAAAGATATTGTCCGTGTGCGGCCCACTCAAAACTGATATTTCTTTCTCTTTCATCATCTGTCCAGAGTTGATAGCCGCCATCGGCGCCCCACATAAGTCCTGCATAGCCGCCATGGCCGACAATTGGTTCAAAAACATAACGACCGCAGGGTTTATTGCCTGTTGGAATTAGGGCGCCAATATACCCAGCAATATGTGTTTTTTCGCAGATGAGCCATTCATAGCCGAGTTTGGCTTCGATATCAGCAAGCCCTGTTTTGCCCATGTTGGCGTTTGCGGCGATGCGTCCGTAGTTCCATCCGAGTTGGTTGAAGGCGGCACACATGGAAGTAACTGCCGTTGGGGTATCTGGGTTCACCGTGAGATCCGCGCTGTTACTATTTTCATACATGGTGACTTTATTTCTGACATTGGTGATGGGGGCTGAGAAGCTGAACCAGCCACCGCGCATGTCATCATCAGTCCAGGTAAAGCGTTGTTTATAGTGGATGCCCAGACCGACAGCTGATTGTCCCATTTCAAAGCAGATGGTGCCAGTGTAACTTTCGTCAACGGTGTGAATGTTGAAGTTGGTAGCTAATAAATCGGGAGTGAAATTTTCAGATGTCTGTTCTGATACTACCAAAGTCGTTTTGCAATAGGGCATGAAGTAGCTAGCCAAACGGCGATCTTTGGTTGATTCACTGCCAAAAAGTACAAAGTCCAGAGCGCCACCTTTGCCATCTTCTCGTGCACGGTCACGTTCATTGCGGAATCCTGCAATTAATTCGGGGCGTACACTTTGATACAGAGGGCGTACATAAAAAAATGTTTTACTTGAGGTATCGCAGGAGCAGGTATCAGTACATGGAGTTGGGCAGCAGCCGGATTTGCAACAGGATGTGTAACAGGTTTTAGGGCAGCAATCTTTTGCAATGAGTGGGGGTAAATAACTCATAATGCTTGCCAAAACAAGTGGTAGTACAAGTCTTTTATTCATAGAGAGAGTCTCCTTACTTTGAACGTAATTTTTCATCACCTTATATCTATCTCAGCGGATCTTATAAAATCAAGAGATGAGTAACGGTTCTGGCGGTGACTATTTTTTAAAGTGCTATCTTGGGGAGCATGGTTGAAATTAATAGGTATTAATCTTATTTTTATATGACAATTCTTGTTAAAAGAAATTACACATTGCAATTATTTTTAAATGTGATACGGTTAAGATAAGCCCTAAAAAATGGGGGGCAAAAAATGGTTTTTTATGGAGGTTCATATGAATAAAAGACGTATTTTTTCATTATATTCTCTGTTTTTGATAAGTGTTTTAGGTAAGCCCTTATTTGGCATGCAGTCTAAACTTGTTAAACCAGGGTTAGCAAAAACGCTCTGGAATGGCCTGAAGAGTGCCGTTTCGCGTACGCCTGTGTTTACCTATATTTCTTCTACTCGTACGGGTGCGACTTCGCTGTCTCCCTTGTTTCCGGTGTCCGGTCCAGAAGGAACTTTAACCCGTGGAACGGTAGAAAAATTGGTGCAGCTTATGGCTCGCTCAGAAAAATCGCGTCAAAAACTAATGGAAAATTTTAATCGGATAGCAACGGAACAATATGCGCAATTTATGCGGCGCAAAGGTGCTCGTGTGGCGGTTGATCGTTCCACGGTTGATGCGCTAGCGCACGCAGATTTTACCCGGCTGTTGAATTCGGCTGATCATCAGGTCTTGCATGATGCTATCGTTATTGCTATTGAAAAAAATGGGTATATTGCACCGCGATTGTCTCTTGCGGGTTCTGGTAAAGCGATAATAGCTCCTGTTGTGTCGGCACAAACTCTGCCCCCCTGCTTATTAAGTCGCATGTCAGGAGGTTTACCTGTATCAGAAAACACATTGAGAATGGTGCTTGTAGGGGGATTTGCTCGGTATAGCGATACGTTGCTTCGTTCAAAAGACAACCAGGCCGCGAGTGTAGTTCCGTTTATAAGTCGCGATTTTCAGGATTACGGTATTGATGGCAACGAGGGTGAAGAGCAGACAGCAATGTCTTTCATGCAGAAAAAATATGCTAAATTATTAAAATTAGCACCTTGTTCCAAGAATAGTGACGAACAAATTACAAGTGAGGATACTAGTTCAGCAACTCGTGTGCCATCTGAAGTAAGATTTGGTGGATGGATAGATACTAGTTCTCTGGCTCAATGTTGCCGGGCTATTTCTGAGCCTATTAGTTATCCAACCTTAGCCTATGTCACCGATAGCCGCGCTATTTTTGGTGACTATCAACTACCTCAACGACCTGGCATAACAAGTGGAATTATAGAAATTACTGCGCCTGAAAAAACAGTAGCGGAGACTTTGTATCCTGAAGATTTTGCATCATTGGATCTTTTTGCGGTTCCAGTGGCGGGGCATTCTGAGGTTGAAATTCCTGCATTGCAAGAGCCAACATCAGATACGCAGCCTGTTGTGGACATTGTGCAAGAGATAAACAAGAAAGAACCGTTGTCTCCTAAAAATGCTTCTCAATGGCTTAAAGAGATGGCGGCACTGACAGCTGGATCAAAAAATGCTGCTAATAGAGTATTTGCTTTAGAGTATTGGCTTGAATATGTGTTGTTGTTACCTAATTTTGATGAGTTGGAAAGTTGTTGCAGAGAGTGTGGTTCGATTAACCGGACTCGCGGCGTTGCTTTTGCTGATCTTAAAAAGGTATCGTTTCCTATCAAGCATCCAAAGCTATTAAAAAATATGACCTCTTATGCGTTTGATAAACTGCTTGATGATGTTTATAGAGCATTGCCATTTCCTACGCACAGTCACCAGGAAATTAGCGGCGAGGTAACTCAAAAAACCGTACACCGTATTACTGAAAATAATGTGGCAAAAAAACGAATAATTACCGATCGAAAAACAAGCGCTGAACAGGAAACTCACAAAAGCATTTTTGATGATTGTGGGTATACAAAAGCAGAAGTTACGCAAGCGATAGGCTCTGTTCTTATTCATTCATTTGGTATTAAGGTTATTGGGCAAACGAGTACTGCTCGTCCCCCAGTTATCAATAGTACTTTACGCCGGGTGCAGAAAAAGGCGTAGTTTCTGAAATTTAAACCGGCTTCCAATTAACCTCTAAAGGTCTCAAAATAAGGGGTCTTAACCTGGACTCTGTATTTTGGGGCCTTTTTTATAGGTAGATGAAAATTCTACTTGAAATTTATTTTATTTACTTTATCATGAAAAGGAATGGATATAAGTGCTTCTGGGGGTAAGCCCACAAAAGCAGGGTGAAAATTGCCCTAAAATGGAGGTTTTATGATGAAATGTGCGTTTCTTAGACGAAAAACAACTATTTTTATGCTATTTCTTGGTCTTTTGGGCCAATCTACCACTCCTTTATTTGGTATGTTGCGTCAGGCAACCAGTAGACTTGCGCCAGGTTTGGCTCGGGTAGCTGGGCAACAAAGTGGTCGCCGGGTTGCCGGAATTGCTATTAAGGTAGAAAAACAGGTAGTTAAACCATTGACTGAGGTGGCAACCGAGGAAATAGCGGGCGCCGGAAAACGGTTAGTATCGACCAAGCCTTTGGTGGCCGGAAGTGTTCTTGAACCAGTAGCAAAACAGGCCTTTAAGACTGCCGAACAAGAAGTAGCTCAGTCGCAGACAACGTCATCAAAATCTTTATTGACCAAGGGGTTAGAGCTTTTTGGTATTGGAGTAAAAAGGACTCCAGAAGTTGTGCCAACATCTGTTCAATCAGCAAGTCGTACATTGTTGTCAGATTTACGTAAAGTGCCTTGTAAAAATCCAGAACTTTTACCTAAAGTAATCGATATTCAAGAGCCATTGGCTTGTGTATCGTTGTGTGAAGGTACGCCTAATTGTCCTAAAAGTGTTATTGATCTTGCGTATGTACGGTCTGCGCATAATCCTGAGAGTGTGCGGGCTCAGTCTATAAAAAATGAGATTGAAACTTTAAATAAGGTTGCCCGAGAAGTAAAAGATGGCCATTTTGCTCAGTTGAGTGAAGATGTTTCTTTATGGACCAAAGAGCAACAGCAAAAATTTGCACAAAAAGATTATGAAGAATTGATTAGACGCAATATTTTGGCAAAAGATAGCGAAGGCCTTTCTTTTGTTGAAGGTCAGGGTTCTCAAGAACAAATTTTAGCTGAGCAAGCTCGCTTGGCCCAAGAAGCTGAGAGAGCTCGTTTGGCAAAGTTAGCTCAAGAAGAAGCAGAACGTGTACGTCTTGCTGATCTTGAAAAAGTGCGCATCGCTGAGGCACAAAAAATAGAACAAGCACGTCTTGTCGAAGAAACTCGTGTAGCGGAAGCAAAAAAGCTTGAACAAGCTCGCTTAGCTCAAGAAGCTGAGAAGGCTCGTCTGGCAAAGTTAGCTCAAGAAGAAGCAAAAGCTGCTGAACTTGAGAAAACTCGTTTGGCTGAACAAGAACGTTTGGCTCAAGCGAAAAAATTAGAAGAAGCGCGCAAGCTTGAGCAAGCCCGCTTAGCCCAAGAAGCAGAGAAAGCACGTTTGGCTAAGTTAGCTCAAGAAGAAGCAGAACGTGTACGTCTTGCTGAACTTGAGAAAACTCGTTTGGCTGAACAAGAACGTATCGCCCAAGCGAAGAAGTTAGAAGAAGCAAAAAAACTTGAGCAAGCTCGCTTAGCTCAAGAAGCTGAGAAGGCTCGTTTGGCTAAGTTAGCTCAAGAAGAAGCAAAAGCTGCCGAATTAGAGAAAGCCCGTCTGGTTGAGCAAGAACGTATTGCCCAAGCGAAGAAGTTGGAAGAAGCACAAAAGCTTGAACAAGCTCGCTTAGCTCAAGAAGCTGAGAAGGCTCGTTTGGCAAAGTTAGCTCAAGAAGAAGCAGAACGCATACGTCTTGCAGAACTTGAGAAAGCCCGTCTGGCTGATGAAGCTCGTTTAGCTGAAGCGAAGAAGTTAGAAGAAGCGCGAAAGCTTGAACAAGCTCGTTTAGCTAAGTTAACACAAGAAGCAAAAGCTCAAAAAACACCAGAAAAAGTATTTTACAGCGAAGATCCTTATCGCCAAGCAATGCCATCTGAACACCCACAAGTTGCTATGCCAAATCAGGCCGTTGATCCTTTAGCCGGTGCTGGTCGTACCGCGATGAATATACTCAATGTGGGTACTTTAGGCTTTGGAATTGGCGAATATATTGCGCAAGCAGAGAGAGAAAAGGCGCAAGAAATCGAACGCAAGAAAAAAGCCGAGGAAGCAAAACGTGGTTGGGGTACTACGATAAAAGTTGGTGCTATCGCCGCTGCGGCTACTGCCGGTGGTGTTGCAGCTGCCTATTACTTAGGCAAGCCAGATCAAACACAAGGGTTTGTACAGGCTTTGGAGCGGTTCTTTGATACCGCCGTCAAAACAGGAGGTTCACGATAATGGTTACAAAAATAAGAACTATGATGAATGTGAAAAATAAAGTGGGTATATTGTTAGGACTTTTTGTTGTTGCCAGTGGCATAAGTATGCAGTTGCATGCACAACAGCCCATTGAGCAAGAGACAAGCGGTGAGCGTCTGTTGGAGGCCATTAAGGTTATTAATGATGGTACGCAGTCCTATGCTGAAAAAAATCTCATTGTCTGTTTGGTTGATCCGCAGGTAGCGGCATGGCAGGTTCAAATTGGTAGCGAGATTCCGCCGGTAAATCGTTTATCGCGTATGATGTGGCATATAGGAAATTATTTTGGTTCTCTTTTTAAGTCATGGACTAAAAGACCAAAATATAAAACATTGTATGCCCAGGATGGATCGGTTGATGCAATTATTGGCCCGTCTATTACTAATAATTTGCTGACTCTTTCTTGGTTGAGTCCCGCGCGTTTAATTGCTCTGGGTGTGCAAGAAGAGCAATTGAATAGTAATTTGCGCATTATTGGTGATGTTCGCAATAAACAGCTTATCGCGCTTTTGCATACATTAGGCGTGGTAATTGAGAATAGTTCAGAGGATGAGGTGATTTTAGACACGATGCTTACGCATCCTCTTGTTGATCAAGATGGAAATGCCGGAATTCCCGTGCAAATTATTTTGGGTCGTTGTGCAGAGCCAGAGGTTGCCGAACAAGCGGCACAGTTGCCAGCACGTTCTGTTGGTGAACAATCAGCTGAAAAAGTGGCATTTGATGAACAGGCTAGCCAGGAATTATTTAAATGCTTGGACGCCATAGTCATACGTGCAGCAGATCAAAAACAGAAGATTGAAACAGATGTGCAGTTCAAAGAAGATGTTCGATTAGGGCGCATTGTTGCTTTACGTGACAGCGATGAATTTAATGCCCTTAACAAGTTTTTCGAAACAATGCACGAAGTTTTACCAGCATCTCTTGCGCGTTGGCAGCATGTGATGGCTCTCGCTGTTTCTTGTTTTGATTTATGTGCAATAGGTCATGGTGATTTGCTGGGCTCATTTGAGAATGTTCAGCATATGGTGAGCGAATGCAAGCAAGAAGCTCAAGGGCTGCTTGGCGCGGTGTAATATATAGGTTTGTTAGATAGTATAATAATAAAAAAGTACGAGCGACCAAACTTTCGGTCGCTCGTACTTTTTTATATGTGTCTAACGCAGACAATCTTTGAGCGCTTCAAGAATATGTATAAGTGGTTCTGCCAAATGTCTCACATCAGATCCAGTAGAATTTGCGGTAAAATATTCTGAGTGTTCGCCTTGTTTATGGAGCACGAGGGTAAACCAGTGTCCTGGTATTTGCAGACAAAAAATATGTATAAAATCTTTAGCTTGAGCATATGCTGTGGCGACATCTTTGAGTGTTTGAAACACGGCGCTATCAAGCCTACTGATATTATTAATTACCGTAACGTCAACGGGAATAGGTAGTTCTTTGGTACTCAGAAGATGCCCGGGTTCTTTTTCGAACATAACGAGTTTTTCGATTTCTAGATTATTGAGCCAATCGCCTCCCGATTCTATACCACGGCTTCCCGCGGCTACGGCTGTTTGCATTGCTTGAGGAATATCAGTGCGAGAAAAGGTAACTGGAGCAGCATCTAGATTTAGATATTTTCTTATGGTGTCATTATTTTTTAAATATGCGGCTACGGTTGCTGCTTTTTCATCGTCGGTGTTTCCAGGTATGAGTGCACTATTCATATTCTGAGCGTATGATGCCAAATCATTTTTTATGGCATTGTCTTTTTGTCGTTCATCTATTTTGCGATTGATGTAATCCTTAATTGATTTTTTGTCAGCCGTGCTTTCGAGATTATAGTTGGTAATAAATAACGCGCTACTCTTTGCATAACTTTGCAAAATGGAAAGATATACGTCTTTAATTTTATAGGTATCTCTGGTCCGTACCCATGGGGTTTGTTCTTGAATTTCGTTTTCTGGCCGTATATAGTTTTTTCTCAATTGTTGATATATATAATTTTGAAGGACCTCGTACTCACGATTTTGTATGATACTTTTTCGCCAAGTGCTTTCTGGGATACCAAATAGATTTTTTATGATTGCGAAGTCCGTTACTGAGTCCCATGTATTTAACTCAAGAAGCGCTCGTGCTATATAGATGCCATTTTTGAGTGCATGATAGCCGCAGCTGGCGCCGCCGCCGCCAAGAGCGCTACTTTGGAGGGCGACCGTGATAGGCTTGGCGGGAGGTATGGCTATTTGTGTCGTGCGCAGATCATGCATGAGCAGGTTAATCGTCGTGTCATCGCTGCGCGGGGTGATTGCTTTAACTCTTTTACAAAGATCGGTAGGCACTGTTGGTTTTGCCGGAACGGCTGCGCTGGCTGCTTGGTATGTTGTATTGAGAAGATCCAACAGTCGTGTGTGTGTATTTGTATCAAAACTGTTTTCAGTTTCGATGCTTGTTTGGATATCAGAAACTATGTCCGAATTCCAATTTTGGATGCTTTTTATAACTTCTTCTATTGTTGATTCAGCTTGCGCTTTTTGCCAGTCATTTTCTAATTGTTGTGAAAATTGCGTACGCGCTGCATTGTCAATCAGGTTGGTGATTAGTTCTTTTATATGGCTATAGCGTACGGGACTCCATGTGCCGCCTGCTTTTAATTCTCGAGTGATTGCCATGCTTAAGTCTTGTTGTCGTTGCGCGGTTACTATATCTTTTGATTTTTGTAGCAGATCGTCTATCTGTTTTTTAAAAATGGGCGATGGTTGCCATCCCGGGGGCGCATCAGATAATGCTTTTTCCAATGTGAGTATTCCTTTTTCTATAGCATCTACTGATGCAGGGGCGGCTTGCATAGCTTTTTGAAGATCATCATAGGCATTGACCGGCCTTATGGGGCTTGGTGGTGCAAACTGTGGTACAGGAGCGATCGGTGCTTTCGGTATTGGTGGTTGCTGAATTTGTTGCACCGCTTTAGGTTGTTGAATAACAGCTGGAGTTACTTTCGTGGGTAGTATGGGTATGGTAGTGATGAGTGGTGGGGTGGTTATTGGTTTTTGCGGTGCTATGATCGGGGGTATTGTTGGTTTTTGTTTGACAGACTGTGGGGTTGTTTTTTGTGGCGCAGGAGATGGGATGGTTTGCGCTGCTTGGCGTGCTGCTGATTGTGCAGCTACCAGCATATCCGTAAGTTCGATTCTTTCTTTTGAGGTTAATTTGTTTCCTGCGCTATAGATAGCCACAGTGATGCTTAATTCTTCTGAGGGATTACTCGGGTCTTGGGCATATTTTTCAATGCGTGCACGTAGATTTTCTTTAGTTTGATTTTGCATGGTGCGCAGCGAGAAAGTCATAGTTGTCAGGAGAAAGAAAGATACTAATTTTTTTGGTGAGGGCATAGAGCATCCTTTTTGTTTGTACGCGAAAAGAGGGAAGTAGCTACTTCCCTCTTTTCAAAATGGAAACAATATAAGATTGTTTATTTTTTAGGAGCTTTTTTTGTTTTTACCGGTTGCGCAGGTACAACAATAGGATTTATCGCTTTCTGTATTTCTTGTAGTGTGGTAAGTACTGTTTTAGGATATTCTTTTGGTGTATTATGTGCGGCTGCTTGTTGGGCAGGAATAATTAATAAATCAACGTTTGCTTTAACCGCTTGGAAAGTGTCGCGCAATGTTACATTTTCAGTTTTTAAAGCAGCTATTTCATCTTGCATTGCCTTTATAGTGTCTTGAGCACTTTTAGTGAGAGTAACGAGGTTGCCGGTCTCTTTTTTTGCGTCAGCAACTTCTTGCTCTAGTTTTGATTTTTCTTGAGCACTGACAGTTTTATTGGCCGCTATTGTTTTTTCACTTTCAGAAAGAGCTTTTACGGCCGCATTTAGTTGATCTTGTGCTTTACCAAACAACTGATTGGCTTGAATATATTTTAGTGTCATTTCTTCTACGGTTAAGTCTATCTTTTTGCTTTCTTCACCCGCTTGTGTTACTTCTTTTGTTTTGTCGGTTAAATCAGTTTTTGCGGTATCAAGCTTTTTGGTAATATCGGCAAGATCTTTTTCATATTTTGCGCGTGCTTCTTGTACGGCTGCTAAATTTTCTAACATTGCCTCATAAGCTGCTTGGTATTTTTGACCTTCAGTGCGGGCTTTGGCGAAAGTGGCAAAATCATTTTGCATGTTGGCATCGGCATTTGTCCATTCCATTAATGGTTTTACCAATACGGCTTGGAGTTTTTGTTTTAATTGGCCGGCTTCTTTTGGTGTTATGGCAAGTATGTGGCCTGCACTTACCAGAGCTGCAAGACTTACTAGTGTTTTTATGTTCATAAAATCTCCTAATCGTGAGGATTCCCGACCATTGTATGGATCGGGAATCCTGACATAGTTATAGTACTATTACGTTAAAATGAAAAGCCGATTTTACCCCAGATTGTCCAGCGGTTAAGAATAGTGTTTATATTTTTACCGGCAAATTCATAGGAAGCGCCACCATTTATGTGAATTGGGTATTCGCGGTTATCCCAGCGATAGCCAAGAGCACCATGAATCATATAGCTCAAAATGGCTGGATGTGTTGCTGAGCCAAGATCAAGATCGCAGGCTTGTATAGCATATTTTTCATAGTTAGTTTGAATGCTGCCATCTACCTCGGAGCATTGTGCGAGTTCATTGCCGCTAATAATTTGTAATGGGTTAATATGGCTTGCGCTTTCACCGATTAATGCAGGTGCATTTACCCCTGTTGCCCATGGGCAAGCAAGTTTTACGCACTCTGATTGACGGCAGAATACGTTGGTACCTGCCTCACCTTGGAATCCACCGCTGGTGAATACTGCTGCAGCAGTCAAGTTATGGGAGAAGCGTGGAGTGACTTTGACATCGCGGGTGAAAAGGTTGATACCCGGTGTGGTTACGTTGTTAACAGCATCTTCATAGTTTGCGTAGGCAAGTAGATAGCGGCTCCATGGGTTGTTCTTTAAGTCAAATGAACGGCGTTGGGTATTTTTGAACAAGTATTGTGAGTGAACAGCATATTCAACGGATATGGTGCGATCATGTTCTTCTTGTTCCCAAATTTGGAATCCGCCTTCAGCGCCCCACATTGCGCCCCAGTATTTACCATGGCCTACAATTGGTTCAAATAGGTAGCGGCCACATGGTTTGTTGCCCGTTGGGAGTAATGCGCCAAAGTAGCTGGCAAAGTGACAGCTGTCGCACATAAGCCATTCATAACCCAATTTTAATTCGATATCAGCAAGCCCTGTTTTATTCATATTGGTGTTGGCAGCGATGCGGCCATAATTCCAGGCGGGCTGATTGAATGCGGCACACATAGAGGTGATGGTTGAAGTCGCAGCAAGATCGGCAGAGTTGCTGTTTTCGTACATAGTTACTTTGTTGCTTACGCGTTGAATTGGCGATGAAAGACTGAACCACCAGCCGCGCGTTTCATCATCAGTCCAGGCAAAGCGTTGTTTGTAGTGTAAGCCAAGGCCAACGGATGCTTCGCGCATGCTAAAGCAAATGGTACCACTGTAGTTTGAATCAAGACCAAAGTTATGTGATGATAGATCTGGTGTGAAGGCGGTCGATGGGTTACCTACAGCCAAGGTTGTTTTGCAATCAGGCATGAAGTAACTAGCCAATCTGCGGCCATGCGTAGTATTACCACCAAACAACACGAAGTCTAACGCGCCACCTTTGCCGTCTTGACGGGCAAGAGCACGTTCATTGCGGAATCCTGAAATTAATTCTGGGCGAACACTTTGATAGAGAGGTCGAACAAAGAAGTAGGTTTTGCTTGATGCTTCGCAGGCGCATCCTTCGCAAGAATTGTCGCATTCAGTTTCACAACAGCCTGACTTGCAGCAGCTGTCATAGCACTTGGTGCTGCAGCATTTTTCTTCGCAGCATTTATTGCAACTTGTGTTGCAGCAATTATCAGCATAGGATGTTGCCGCAATGCTCATTGCGGCTAGAAACAGTCCTAGTGCATGTTTCCTCATCATAACGACCCTCCTTGATAGGGGTTAAAAGATAAAACTCATTACCACATATCTTTTTTTACCATGTCGCGCTTTGCCAAGTCAATCTTTTGCACAATGTTTTTTAGCAAAGAGTTGTGTGGCGGGTAATTTGTGGAAGGTCGAAAAATAAGAAGGCATTGTTTTTTGTGTTCCTGTGCTATAATTAAAGAAAAACTTGATCTTGCCCACAAAGATTCTAGAGCGATGAAAAGGGCAAGGTGGCTTATGTTATACTTTGAGGGTGCCTATGAATTTTGATCCGAAAAAAACAATATTTTTAGTAGATGGCTCCTCGTTTTTATATAGGGCCTACTATAGTTTACGCCCCATGCAGACGCCAAAAGGAGTGGCTATACAGGCAGTTTTTGGGTTTTGCCGTATGATAAAAAAGCTTATTGATAGTGTGGGGCCAGAATATATTGCTATTGTGTGGGACAGTAAGGGGAAAACCAAGCGGCACGAGATTTATCCCGCGTATAAAGAAACGCGGCAGGCTGCGCCCAGTGATTTATTTGATCAAAAATTATTAATCGTTCAGTTCGCTGATCAGATAGGGTTGCGGCAGGTTGCCAAGCAGGGCATTGAAGCTGACGATCTTATGTTTTCCATAGCCAAAGAGCGCAATAAAGCTGGTGATCAAGTGGTGCTTATTACCGCTGATAAAGATATGGGGCAGGTGCTTAATGACCAGACTTTTATTTTTGATACTGCCAAGGAGCTTTATGTCGATATGGCAAAATTTCAAGAAATTTGGGGTTTTCCTGTAGCGAAGCTGCCTTTCTATTTTTCCTTACTTGGGGATGCTTCAGATAATATTCCTGGCGTACACGGCATCGGTAAAAAGGGCGCTCTTGAGCTTGTACAGCAGTTTGACTCGTTGGCGGATCTGTATGAACACTTAGATGCAGTGAAGTCTTCGCGGGCTCGTAAAGCGCTTGAAGAGAATAAAGAAAAAGCATTTTTAAGTTTAGAGCTCTTTTTACTTCGTTATGAACCAACTGAATTGCACAAACATGATTTTGTTTTTGATATAAAAAATTGGTCAGAGGGGCGCACTTTATTTCAAGAATGGAATTTTAAATCTTTTTTGCAGGAGCTGGAAAAAGCACCGGGAGCATTTGAGGCGAAGCTCGAGCATTGGAAAAAGTATACCTTTAAATCAGTGGTTACCAGTAAGCAGCTGCAAGAACTGGTTGATGAACTTAAAACGAAAAAATTGTTTGCTGTCGATACTGAAACAACGGGCTTGCGCTCGCTGCAAGATGATCTGATTGGTATTTCGTTTTGTACCCAAAAAGGAACCGCATACTATGTTCCCTGTGGCCCCGCGCTTGCCGGTGCTCAAAAAAAGGGTACGGGGCATGAGGAACAGGCATCGCTTTTTTCGGGACAGGAGTTGCCACTGCAGCCGTCGGCAACAGCGGCTCTTTCTAGGGAGCAGATCTTTGATGCGCTCAAGCCTATTTTAGAGGATGTGCGGTATAAGAAGATAATGCATAATGCGAAATTTGACGAGTTGGTATTGCTTAATCATGGCATTGGTGTGCACGGGCTGGCTTTTGATTCCCTTATTGCTGGTCGGTTGACTGTGCAAGAGGGCCAGCAGTCGAGTCTTAAAAGCCTGTCTATTTTCTACTTTGATGAGTCGATGATTTCCTATGATGAACTAGTGAAAGATCAAAAGCGTACTAATTTTTCTCAGGTGCCGTTGGAATTAGCGACTATGTATTCTGCTGCGGACGCTCATCAGACCTTTAGGTTACACGAGCTTTTGGATGCCGAATTGCAGAGGCAAAAAATGCAAGGCTTATACGAAAAGATCGAACTGCCATTGGTACAGGTGTTAATAAACATGGAAGCGGCAGGTATTTATTGTGACGCGGTGGTTTTGCAAGAGCTAGATAAAAAAATAAGTAGGCGCTTGAAAGAGATAGAGATTCAGATTATAGATACTATTGGTAAACAATATGTGGGGATAAACCTCAATTCTCCGAAGCAGATAGCAGCATTATTGTTTGATGACCTCGGGCTGCCGCCGCAACGCAAGAGCACTAAGGGTACGGGGTATTCAACAGACCAAGAAGTTCTTGAGGCCCTTTCGGTTGTGCATCCAGTTCCCGGGCTTATTCTTAAGTATCGGGAGCTTTATAAGCTTAAAAGTACTTATGTCGATGCTTTGCCGACCTACATTAATCCCAAAACAGGGCGTATTCACACCTCATACAGCCAGACGGGGGTGGCGACGGGGCGCTTGGCTAGTTCAGAACCAAATCTGCAAAACATTCCTGCAACTGCAGAAGGTATTGAAATTCGGGCAGCATTTAAACCAAGACAAGGGTGCGTTTTTCTATCGGCCGACTATTCCCAGATCGAATTGCGCGTTTTGGCTCATTTGTGCCAGGATAAAAACTTGCAAAATGCTTTTTTAAAAGGGCATGATATTCATGCGCAGACGGCGGCAGGGTTATTTGATGTTTCGCTTGATGCGGTCACCTATGAGCAACGTCAGATTGGCAAGCGCATTAATTTTAGTATTTTATATGGTCTGACGCCCTATGGCCTTTCTCATGATTTAAAGATTCCTTTTAAAGATGCAAAGCAGTATATCGATAAATATTTTGCCCAATACCCGCAGGTATCTTCCTGGATGGCCCATATTGTTGAGCAGACTAAACAGTGGGGGTATGTTAAAACACTTTGGGGGCGTCGGCGGTATATTCCTACAATTAATGAGAAGAATCAGGCGCTTTATCAAGAGGCTATGCGTGTGGCAGTCAATACGGTGGCGCAAGGTACAGCGGCTGAGCTTATGAAACTTGGTATGATTACGTTAGACCAGGAACTTGCCAAAGAAAATTTGGGTGCACGTATACTTTTGCAAATTCATGACGAATTACTTATAGAAGTGCCTCATGAGCATAAAGATACAGTAGAAAAGCTTACTAAAAAAGTGCTTGAGGGGGTAGTTTCCTGGAGTGTGCCGCTTGTGGTTACAACTTGCATGGGTGCTGACTGGAAAGAGGTAAGCAAGTAAGGGGCTTTTTTCCTGTAAATCTGAGAGTTTGGGCTCTCCAGGGGTATTGACAGGAATAAGGAGCGTTGTATATACTAAAAGGTGACTAGAGAATCTATAATCCTACCCCTTTCTCGGGTAGCGATAGATCAAATCCAAGTATTATTACATAGTGTGATTTAAAAGGAAAAATCCCATGGCAACAAGTAAAGCTGGTGGTTCTACTCAGAATGGTCGTGATAGTCACAGTAAACGGTTGGGCGTTAAATTGTTTGATGGTCAAACGGTTTATGGCGGCGAAATTCTCGTTCGTCAACGAGGCACTAAAATTCATCCAGGACGCGGTGTTGGTATTGGCAGTGATGATACGCTTTTTGCCATTGGATCCGGTTCAGTAAAGTTTCACTATGGTGCGCGTGGTCGTCGTTTTGTTTCTATCGTTTAAGGGCTTATTCCTCTTTTATCTTGTCGCTCGGCTCGCATAGCGCGTGCTCCTGTCGTGGATAAAAAAGGGTGACCATAAAAAAATAGGTTGCAAGCAAGCGCAAATCTTGTTAAAACTTCGTATGTGGTTTTCAATAACAAGTTTTTAGCTGTGGAGAGTGCTCATGTCTCAAGAGATTCGTTTTGACTTTTTAAAATACCGATACGTGGCGGCATTTTTTTCTTTGGCTATATTAGCAGTATTTATTGGCGTATATTTTTATAAGGCGCATACACAGCCTTCTGGTAAGGCTTTTACGTATAGCATTGATTTTGAAGGTGGTACGCAAACCTTGTTTAAATTTTCTCGTCCAGTAAGTTCTGCTGAAATACAAGAAATTGTGGAAAAAGCAGGTTGGCAAGGACCAACGTTGCGAGAATTTTCTTCGCAAGAGATACTGGTGCGGGTGAAAGAGGTTGCAAGTGCGTCGGCGGGTGTTAGTTCTCGTATTTTGGCCGCATTGCAAGCTGCATTACCTGGTACACAAATTGAGATTTTGCAAACAGAGATGGTTGGCGGAGGCGTGGGACAAGAATTGCGTTGGAATGCGTTTCGCGCGGTGTTGATCTCATTGATTGCTATGTTGCTTTATATCGCTATTACCTTTAGCTCATTTGCTTTTGCTATTGGTGCTATTGTTGCATTGTTCCACGATCCATTTATGATTTTGGGAACATTTTTAGTATTGGATAAAGAAATTTCTCTTATATTTATTGCAGCAATATTGGCTGTTATTGGCTATTCGATTAATGATACTATTGTGATTTTTGCTCAAATCAGCAAAAATATAAAAAAGATGCAAGGCGATTCTTTGTACGACATTGTGAATCTGAGTATTAATCAGACATTGCGCCGAACTCTTTTGACTAGTTTTGCCACTGCTTTAACCGTTCTTTCTATGTTTTTAATTGGTGGCGAAGTTTTACGAGATTTTTCTCTGGCATTGCTTGTTGGTATTGTGGTTGGTACCTATTCATCTATTTATGTTGCAAGTCCAATCATGATGTATTTTTACAAGGGAAAATAACAAGCACGGAGAAAAAATGGAGGTTTGTGGGGTAGGGTTTTAAAAAAAAGTACGAGTATTCTGCGGTAGTGAAGAGTTCTTATACGATCTTATTACGCGTGATGCTTTTTAGCATTGTGGGTGGCGATAAGAAGAGCGCAAGACTCCTTGGCTAGAGTGTAATTTTCAATCGATTGTGGGTGGGCACAGAAAAAAAGTGTAGCCTCTCGCCTGTTTTTACAAAGAGCTCTTGTTGCGAAGTAAAAAATAATAGTAATTAATGTGAATTTGACTACTTGTCAGTGTTTTTAAGTCTGTTTCGTAGGAACTGTGTATGATATTTTGTGTTTGTATGAGAAGGGGGTTTTAATGGAAGATACCAATACCAAGATACCGGTGGTTGATTCTGCCCAAACGCAGCCAGAAACGGCAAAAACGCCAAATCAAACGCCGCCAGCACCGCAAGTAGCTCCGGTTCCTGTTAGTGAGAGTCTGCCGCGTCAAGAGGTGCAGCAACGGATTGACCAACAGGATCGTCCACAAGGGCAAGATACTCAGATGGATGATGGCCGTTACCAAAATCGTACGAGTGGTGTCCGTCATAAAAATGTGCGTCGTCCGCATTATCAACAACATGGTCAACAACGTCAACAGCGCTATCCGCAACAAAATCAACAAGGTTCAACTAATCAGGCTCAAGCCCAACAGGGGCAAGATCAGTATGGCGAAGAGAGTGCGCCGCGAGGACAAGATCTTTCAAAAGAAGAGCTAAAGAAATTTTCGCTTGCAGATTTGAATCTGTATTCGCGTCGATTGGGCATTGTTGGTGCTAGTCTGATGACTAAAGATGCGCTTATTGAGAAAATTTGTTACGTACAACAGCATCCTGATATGGAAATAGAAGTCGGCGGTGTATTAGAAAAATTGCCCGATGGTTTTGGCTTTCTTCGTTCGCCCTATTATGATTATGTTTCTGGGCCCGATGATGTGTATGTTTCTCCCTCACAAATTCGCCGCTTCAATCTGCGTACTGGCGATACGGTTACCGGAGTAATTCGTAAGCCAAAAGAGGGTGAAAAATATTTCGCCTTATTAAAGGTGAGCAAAGTAAACTTTGACGAACCGATGGTTACGGGCGACCGCCAACATTTTGATCGTCTAACGCCGTTACATCCGAATAAAAAGTTTAACCTTGAGTACGATCCAACTGTTATTTCTACGCGTATTGTTGATCTATTTGCTCCTATTGGCAAAGGACAACGGGGCCTTATCGTGGCGCCACCAAAAGTGGGTAAAACGGTATTGTTAAAAGATTTGGCTCATGCCATTATTGCCAATCACCCAGAAGTCTATGTCATTGTTTTGTTGGTTGATGAGCGACCAGAAGAAGTTGCTGATATGCGTCGTACCGTTAAGGGTGCTTCAGCCGAGGTAATTAGTTCTACCTTTGATGAATCAGCAGAGCGGCATGTGCAGGTTGCTGAGATTGTCCTTGAAAAAGCAAAACGTTTAGTTGAATCGGGAAAAGATGTTGTTATTTTGCTTGACTCGATAACCCGTTTGGCTCGTGCCTATAATACGACCGCTCCCGCCTCGGGCAAGGTGCTTACCGGAGGTATTGATGCTAATGCGTTGCAACGACCAAAAAGATTTTTTGGTGCCGCGCGTAATACCGAAGAAGCCGGTTCGCTTACGATTATAGCTACAGCGCTTGTTGATACCGGTTCGCGTATGGACGAGGTTATTTACGAAGAGTTTAAAGGTACGGGTAATATGGAAATGCATATGACTCGTAAACTTTCTAATCGTCGTGTTTACCCAGCCTTTGATCTATTAGTATCGGGTACTCGCCGTGAAGAGTTACTCTTGCCAGAAGCAGAATTGAACAAAGTGTGGATTATGCAGAAGTTCTTGGCCTCTATGAATGTCACTGAGGGCATGGAGTTTCTTATCGATAAGATGAAGAAGCATAAAACCAACGAAGAGTTCTTTGATGCTATTAACAAGAAGGCTATTAGTTAACGCTATGTATATAATTCGATAATAAAAACCGTTAGTCTTGCGAAAAAGCTGGACTAACGGTTTTTATAGGTGCGTAGCAATGGAGGGAAAGACGTTATTTCAGAATATCTAAAAACAGATCATCAAACTGATTTCTTTTAGCTTTGTAATAACCGACAAATGCTACCATTGCCGCATTGTCCCCGCAATATTTTGGTGAGGGAACAAATAATGGTTTTTCGTGTTTTGCGCACAATTCTTGTAATTGAGTCTTAATATACCGATTGCAGGCGACTCCACCAACGAAGGTGATTGCTTTTATTTCAGGATAGTGCTTGAGGGCGCGTTCAATTTTATGTTTAAAAATATCGGTAACACAGACTAAGAGTGAGCTTGCTACCTGTTGTTTGAGCTCTTGTGCATCGTTGAGCAATTTTTTGCTTTGTAAGTCGTAAGCGTTACGCTTAACCAGATCATATAGAACAGCGGTTTTTAATCCAGAAAAACTAAAATCGAGAGTTGATTGTTGTGTGCCGCGCGGATAGGAGAAAAAGTCTTTAAACCCCTCCTGCTCTGCTTGCTTTTCTATAATTGGTCCGCCGGGATATTCAAGATTAAGCACTTTGGCAATTTTATCAAACGCTTCGCCAGCGGCATCATCCAGTGTTTGCCCCAAAATCTGGTAGCTGCCAAAGTCGTGCACTAGGTAAAGAGCCGTATGCCCTCCTGACGCTGCCAAGCAGAGATGCGGGAAGGGAACCTGCTGTTCTAAAAAAGAAGAAAAAATATGTGCTTCCAAGTGATCAATGCCGATAAGTGGTTTATCGAGCACCCAGGAAAGTGATTTTGCAAAGCAGACACCGACAAGCAGTGAGCCAGGAAGTCCCGGTTTATTGGTAACAGCTATGACATCGATGGGGGCAAGTGCCGGATTTTTTATCTCTTGAGAGTCTTTTTTTGACTCAGTATGGGTGAGCTTTGCTTCTAGGAGCGCTTGCGTAATAATAGGGTTTATTTTTTCAAGGTGTGAACGGGAGGCAATTTCGGGTACTACGCCGCCATACTGTTGGTGGAGTTTTATTTGAGAAAAAAGAGCGCTCGAAAGAACACCGGGGCCTTCTTGGTAGACCGCCGCGGCAGTCTCATCGCATGATGTTTCGATACCCAGAATAGTGAGCGGCATAGGTCCTCATCCGCATGTTTTGCATGCTATAATGGTTTTAGTAGGCTGATTTTTTATTTCTTGGGTAATTTTGGTATGCATGGTATCAAAATTGATTGCTGATAACAGGAGCTCTGTCGCTTGGTCATGCAATTTTTGTTCAGACCCAACACGTTCTAATAGGTCTTGTTTTACCATTATCCGAGGAAGTTCTGATTTGTTGCCCCCCTCTATGCGATCGACATAGTCTGAAGGAAAACAGATAACAATGGCGTTTTCTGGGAGTTGACGGTTGTTATCAAGTCCCTTTTTGGTTATTTTCCATGAGTAGGCAACTTTTGACTCATTGATGAGCGGGCGGGAACCGGTATATTCATAGGTTGCGTTTGTATGAAACGACTGTTCTTGTTTCATTCGTACAATTTCGCAGCATTTATAGGGCTTATTGTTACCTATTTTCATGTATTTTGCGGTATTATCTGCGTCCTCTTCCATCTCGAACTGAATCGAGTCTGAAATTACTATGTGAAATTTTTTACTTTCTCCAATTTCTGGTATACTAAAGATAAGTTGCTTGGTGCGATTGTTGGTTTCCCCAGTAATTTTATGTCCGCCATACCAGATGCGCAGATTAGGAACTTTTTTTATAGTGGCGGGAAACTGTATAGTGCCAATAAACATGGACTGAGAAGCCGACATGATGGGGGTGGCGCTCATGAGTAGCAATGTCATGCTACACAAAAAAACTGTTTTATTCATGGTAGCCTATCAAGTTAAAAAAGAGTCTGTTTTTGTTGTGTGTAGTCTGTAAAAGATACTTTAGGTTAGCGTAGCGCAATAGGATACAATTTTCAATTGTAGCCAGAGAGAATGAAAATGATAAAAGAAAAATTACTGAAAATTATTAAGCGATTTGTGGTTACTGGGGCGAGTCCCAAGAAATTGGCAGCTGCGGCAAGCGTTGGCGTCTATCTCGCCTTTACTCCATTTTTGGGTTTACACTTGGCCATTGCGTTGCTTATTTCCTGGTTTTTTTCGCTTAATGCAGCACTTATGATTGCCGTCTCTTGCGTGATTCATAATCCCTGGACGGTCTTTCCTATTTATGCGACTGATTATTTTTGCGGTGATTATGTTCTGAACCATTGGTTTGGCGTTGATCCTGTTTCATGTAATCCATGTTGGGTTGGACAGTGTAATGCCTTTTTAACCGCGCATACGGGCTTGCCAAGTCTTTCACTCTGGTCATTTTTGATTGGGGGCAATATACTGGGTATAGGATTGAGCCTTTTGTTTTATCCATTGATAAAACGATTTTTAACCCGTTCTATGAATACCTGGCGACGACAAAAAGATGAAAATAATAACGCAGAATAAAAAAGCTTTCCACGATTACGACATCCTTGGGACTGTCGAGGCGGGCATTGTTTTATCGGGTGATGAAGTAAAATCATTGCGTGCAGGCCATGTTTCATTGGTGGGAACTTTTGCGACTATGCATCAGATGGAACTCTATTTAATAAATTGCCGCATTACTCCCTATGCCATGGCTTACCAAAAGAGCGACGAACAAGCAGCAACACGACGTAGAAAATTATTACTTCACAAGCGTCAGCTTGAACAATTGATCGGTGATATTTCTCGTAAAGGTATTACGATTGTACCGCTCAAGCTCTATTTTAATGACCGTAGTTTTGTTAAAGTAGAACTAGGCATCGCTAAGCATAAAAAAGCGGCCGATAAACGGCAGGCTCTTAAAGAGCAAGATATAAAGCGTGAGACGGCTCGCACATTAAAAGATGTATATAAATTTTAGATTCTTTGAAATTTCGGGTCTGTTTTGAAAATGGACCCGCCCCGCCAGCTCTGTAAGAGCGCAGGTGGGAAAAATCATGTGGGGGCGTAAAGGCTTCGACGTGTTATAGGTGGTTTTAGGAGCATGCCGAGCGTTGACTGAGTGCTCGTTAAAGAATCGGTTAAAACAATAAGTGCTAACTTTAATACAGTTGCACCAGTTTACGCCTAGTCGTGAACTTGCTTGTTAATCAGACGTGTCTATCAGTTTGATCAACTCGTAGTAATCAGATAGAACTCGCGAGTGAGCATTGTTCTGTTTCGTAGCTCGCAGCAGTATCACGCAACGGACTTACTGATTTTATCCTGTCTTTGGGGTGGTCAGATACGTATAATCAAAGACTATGCATGGAGCGCCTGGAGCTAGTTGTAATGCGGACATGGGTTCGATTCCCATCGCCTCCACCAGTCTACGCTCCTGCGGAGCTTCGTCTGGCAGGCCGTTCTTTTCAAATGATTGATATTAATAGCAAATTGAAGAGCGTGGACTGCCCGAAGTAGCCTTATTAAACCTCAAAGATTTACCCTAAAGGCGTAGAGGGGCTTATTTGAAAGAGTATGTAGCTCCTGCGGAGCTTCGTCTGGCAGGCCAGTTTTATTTTGGACTTATTTTTGTGTAGGCAACTCAAGAATTGTCTTTTTTGGTTCCAATTCTTTTTTACAGTGTTCGATCGCGGTAAGCAAGTTTTGTAAAAGAGTCTCATCGCCAGCAGGAACCTTAAGTATCTCGAGATTTTCTTCGCCACCCAAGAAGGCATCATAGGTTTCTTTTGATATAGTATTCCTAAAAATACGTTCTATCTTCTGTAGTTGCGCCAGCTTTTCTTCTAGGCTTTTTAGAACTTTTTCTTGTGTGGTTATTCTATCCCGTAATTCATTCGTTTTTCTTAGTGTACCTGATGCCATTTGGCCATTCGGGCTTTCTTGTTGCGCCTGTGCAAGTTCGAGAGCAAGTAATTTATTTTTGAGTGTGGTTAGTTCTTCTTGTTTTTGGCTTATTTCTGTTTTGGTCATATCTTTTTTTTGATCGATGATCTGTTTCGCTAGTGCGAGCGGCGTGCGCGAAGCTCGCGAGTTTTTTATATCGAGCAAGGGGTAAACCTGGTGTGTCGAGAGGTTAACTTTGGTGAGCCAGGATTTGTAGAATTCCTGTAGCTCATGATACGCCAGTGGCCGGGTGCGCATGAGCAGCTCGTGTACCGCAATAAGCAGAGACTCTAAGGTATCGGCACTCTTTGGTGAAAAGCTTTTTTCTTCGGCAATTGAGGCAAACATAGGTGTTAAAAGTTCCTCTGTTTGTCGGGTGAGATTTGTACGCATTTTATGTAAACGGGTTACGCAGATTTGCCAGATTTCATCCGAGGGAAGTTCTATCAAATGAGCTTCTTTTTGCGGCATTTTTTCATTTGTTTCTATAACGACATAGCCTGTTGTTTTGTTTCCTGATGGCTCAGAGGCCAATAGCATTGTTTTGGGGAACAGTACGATACAGGCCCACAGTATGTAGTAATTTTTTTTTAGCATATTCTTTCCTTTCTATACGCTCTTTGCGTACTTTAAGACTAAGGTATTAGTCTTTTATTTTTCAATGGTATAGGGAAAAAGGAAGGGCATATGGAGAATATATTTAAAAAGCGTTCATGGTCGCCCTATGTGGTGGGTGTGGGGCTTGCTCTGCTAATGGTTCTTACTCTGTTTATGTTCAAAAAATGGCTTGGTGCTTCTGGTGCCTTTATTAGCGTTGTTGCTTTTTTTGAGCATTTGGTTGCCTCAGGATATGCAGCCTCTTCTTCTTATTTTGTCGAAGAAATGGGTACAACGCCGCTTATCAGTTTTCGCGTATTGCTTATCCTCGGGGTCATTCTTGGGGCGTTTATTTCAGCAAAACTTTCAGGCGCTTATCAGGCATCAAAGGTGCCAGCTTTATGGCAAGAACGTTTTGGTAAGTCATTTGTCAAAAGGGCAGGAGCTGCTTTTCTTGGCGGCTTTTTTGTGATGCTTGGAGCGCCGCTAGCCGATGGTTGTACGCTCAGTAGAGGCATTTTTTCTGGCGCAATGCTTGATGTTTCAGCATGGGCGTTCTTGGCCGCTACGTTTACCGTGGCTGTATTGCTTTCATTTTTTTTGTATGGGATTCGTAAGTCATAATGGCTCTGTTTGATCCATGGATACTGGTTAGAAAACATGCCTGGGTCTGAGAACCCAGCAAAAAGGAGATTGTATGAATTTGGTAGTAATACAGTGGTTTGAAAGTCCATTGTTTTTGCTGTATGGGCTTCTTATCGGTGTCGTGCTTGGCTTTTTTTTGCAAAAGGGGCGGTTGTCTTCTTATGACGTGATTGTTGGGCAGTTTTTGTTCCGCGACTTCACTATGCTCAAAATTATGCTTTCGGCAATTCTGGTGGCGGGCGTTCTGATTTACGGAGCTTTGTCTTTTGGTCTTATTGCTGCTTTGCCCATGGAGCCGGTTTTGCTTAAAAGTGCGTTTGTTGGGGGAAGCTTGTTTGGTGTGGGGATAGCATTATTGGGCTATTGCCCGGCCTCCTGTTGTGCTGCTATTGGCCAGGGTTCTCGAGATGCTTGGTTTGGTGTTCTGGGTATGATAACGGGCACTGTGCTTTTTGAATCACTCTATTCACGTATTATGGTCTGGTATCAGGGGGTTCCCTCAGGACATACGGTGAGCACCTTTCTCGAGGTAAGCCCTTGGGCTGTTTTTGCTCTTTTAGCCATGCTTTTGCTTTTTCTAGCCCGCTGGACTAAGTAGGAGACGGGTTTGTACGGCAAAATGTCCTTATTTTCTGGACCTCTTTCGGTCCCAATGAACTAGTTTATTGGGGAAGAAAGGCTTTTCTCTGGCAGAATGTCGTTTTGCTTGAAAAAGAGCTTTTTTATTGACTTTTTATCAAAAATAGTTACAGTTAGAATTAATAAAAACATGTCTTAAAGGAAGCCCTCTTTTGAGTGGTTAAAAAGAGTCTGGGTAGAGCAAAAAGAGTCCTGAGTTCGGTTTGCTAGGGGTTTTATGGAGGTTAAAAAATGGTAGGGAATTCACTTTTTCATAGGCTACGACTCTTTGCAGAAAAAAGAGTCGGTATTTTTTGTATGGTTTCCATTGTTTTTTTTCTACCTACTAAGTGAATCAGGAAATTGGCATCACCAAAAAGTCCTGGTTTAAAAGCATTTTTTGCTGTTTGGTAAATTTAAGCGTATAGCTGAAAAGAGCTGCAAACACATTTACAAAAAAACCTTCTGCAGAGCGTGCATAACTATTAAGTGCTGACAGGCGGTGTTTCAGGTAGCTAAACGTAGACTCTATTGCTTGCCGCTTTGAAAGCAGATAATTATGAATAGGAAGAGGGCTGGATTCTTCTTCATATTTGCTCTTGTCCTGGTTATAAGTTTGATACCTTTTGCAGCTAATTCTTGAGCCTTTTCTCGGCCAATATAGCCTTTATCTTCGATGAGCCATCCTCTTATAGTCTCGATAAAATCACCTTCCAAAGCTTCTATATCGTGCATTGATCCATCTGAAATGCGTATTGACTCAATCTCCATATCTTGATTGATAATGAGATGCAATTTGAAGCCCCAAAACCACCCATTTAAATTTTTACCCGAACGAGCAAGTCCCTTGAATACCTTTGCAAAAAATCGATATTGATTGTTGCAAACCGGAAGAGGGGACGAGTCTACGATGTGATATTTGGCGCCTCTTTTACGAGTTGCCTTGATTAATAGCCAAACAATTATCACAAGATAGCGAAAAGTTGAGTTAATACCTTCATTAAATTGTTGGTAACTTGGTAGCGGAGGGAAATCCCTTTGCATGTAATTGCTTTAAACAGGGTAAACCACTAGTTTGACTAGGCTGTATCGACATTTAAATTAACCACAAGTAAGAACAGGCTAAAAAAATAAGCGCTTCAAAGTTTCTTTTATGTTTTTCAAAGCGTGTTGCGATTTTGCGAAATTGCTTAAGCCTGTTAAAA
>JAJYDS010000010.1 GCA_021777215.1 bacterium | reverse complement strand
TACACACCAGTATTGCAAAACACATCTCGCTTCGCAAACTAACGTTTGCTTTGCTCAAGCATATGATGACCATTCATCCCCAGGCTTAGAAAGCCTTGGGGTTTTCTGGTCATGTGAATAAAAAAATATTGCAATAAGAAAGAAATAGGGAGATTAGATCTTACCCGTGCATGCTATTTCATGAGCACATATTTTTAAGCAGAACGATCGAACTCAACAGAACATAAAAAATCGTTATCGATTCGAACGATCTGGCACTAATAAAGCTCGTCGATCATTGCCACAACCGGGAACTAATCGATCATCTCTATCAACCCGCTGATACATAAGCTCAAAAAGAGAAAAGAGAAATTCTTTGTCCGACACAAACGGCTTAAGGTCCTCAATAATACTGACAACGCGGTTTTTATGCTCAGTTCTGACAAGCCCCCATTGGGAACCTTCCAGCTTTCTAATCGCATACGACGTTTCACCTACGAGATTAAGCTGCACCCATGCGGCAATTATCTGATTTTGAACTGATAAAAGAGTCGCCTTAATTTTATCACTTACCATCTTTTTACTAACACTAACACTAACGACTGTATTCACAGGATGTTTTTCTTCGACCTCTTCATGCGCATCATTGTCAGCATCAACAGCCTGAGCGAGCGGATGTGCATGGTGTACCGAAATCCTTTTTCGGTATACTTTTGCAGGCACTCTCAAAAAATCATGCTGTACCATTCGCGCAGGCGTGTCTGTAGTGCAACCGTGCAATGAGCCAAGCGTCTCAGGTTGTGAGGCCATAGCACTCACGGGCTCGACCGAAAAACCGAACCACAATACGAACGTACCCAATACTTTTAAGAAAAAAGAAATTCCACACTCCATGCTATTCCTTCAAAAACGACAATCTATGCCCACACCATACGGATTCTACATCAAATTAGCAAGCATAACAGCACACATCTTCCTCAACAGTCTCCCTCAATACTACAATCACCTTGTGCTAGCCCCGCACACGGAAATAAATCCATTGCTCTACCTCTTTTTTCATGATACGATAATTCTATCTGCAATTTGCAGCTCACAGCCAGATCATATGAACTGTTGACTGCCATTGCCAGGTATAGTAAAAAGACAATACCTACTTTTTAAAATTAAAAATTATAGAGAGAGGAATTTTGTATGTGTAGCAAAAATTGGTTAATTATTTTTCTCGTTCTTTTGGGCGCCGGCTTAGTACTGCTTAAAAACAGGGAAAAATCAATTCCCGTAACTACCCAAGAAATAGCCCAACCTGCACCTGTCGAGCAAGCAGTTGAACAAGTTCCCGCACAAGAACAAACTGCACCACAAGAAGCCCCAGCACCTAACACCAAAAAAAAAACAGTCACACAACAAGTAGCTGCGCCTCAGGAACAACCAGAAATAAAAACAAAACAAGCAGCTCCTGAAAAAAAAGCAGTGCTCCCAGAGGCACCTAAAGCTCCCGTAGAAACACCCGCAGCTCCTACAAAAGCCGGATCAGCACAACCACTAGCAGCCCCCGACCAAGTCATAGGAGAACAGCGCACGATTAGCATAGAGAATGGTATAACTAAAAAAATGCTCGGCTACCGCTATTTTGGCACCCATTACCCAACCTTGTTCAAAATAACTGCCAATGGCAAAGAAATTAAAGAAGAAAGCAAAGAATTTATTAAGCTCGCCAACAATCAAGTCACCATACGGTACACCTTTGAATTTTTAAATGGCAAACGCAAAGGCGCTAAAGAAATCACCTTTGCAGTAAAACCAAACGCGGATAATTTGTCTGTAGCATTTGATTGGAAAGATACATGGCGCATTCTCATTGATAAAGAAAAAGCTGAACCAATTAGCGCCAAACAAATAGAATAATCACAGTTTAAAATAGCACATAACCGAAACAGAGTTCACTATGCCTCGCGAGCTACTCCATATATGCGGACCTTTTTCTATTCAAAGTTATGGCCTTGCCATCGCCAGTGGATTAGTCCTTTTTCTTCTGTTTGCCTCACAACATCCTTGGAGAAAAAGACTGCTTAGCCAAGAAGCATTTTTTGAATCGATGATGATTGGAATTGGCACCGGACTGGTAGGAGGTCGGCTCCTCTACGTCGTACAAAATTACCATGAATTTGGCTCCCTGCTGGATATTTTTCGCGTCTGGGATGGTGGCTTTGCTGTTCTGGGAAGCGTGTTGGGCATATTGCTCAGCATGCCATTCTATCTGCGCAAACGACACATTCCCGTTTTGCCCTATTTTGATCTTATAGCACTCTTTGCCCCTTTGTTACAGTCAGTATCGCGCCTGGGTTGTTTTTTTGCTGGCTGCTGCTACGGAAAACCGTGCACACTCGCCTGGAGCGTCACCTACACCGACAGCGGATCTCTTGCTCCATTGGGCATAGCCATACACCCAACACAGCTGTATAGCTCACTGTTACTTTTTTGCATATTTATTCTGTTTTATTTTGTCGCGCAAAAACGCATTGCCAAAGCCGGGCAGCTCCTAGCAGCCTATCTGATATGCGCCGGATTAGAACGGTTTTTGGTAGACTTTTGGCGTGCTGACCGTGAATATTTCTCGTTTGACATCCGGCACACTTTTTCTAGCCACCAATACATAGCACTAGCGCTCGTACTTGCCGGACTCATGCTCTTGAAAAACCTAAAAAACACGCCTACCTACTATTCCCGTTAAAAACGTTGAAGCACATACCCGTTTGCCCAAATAGATTTATGCAGATAAAAACGCCTGTTTTACTCCCTTAAAAAAGATTTTTTGTGCTCTTGAGCCCCGTCGCTCCCCCGTGTACACTTAAACAGCAAAGTGCCATTTACCTCCAACGAGACAAAAAATCATGGACTTATTCAGTTTTATCAAATCAAATGTCTCTATCTTAGACCTCATCCAAGAGTACGCCACCCTCAAAAAAGCTGGCCTCTATTGGAAAGGTCGCTGCCCTTTTCATCATGAAAAAACGGCATCCTTCACCGTCAGCCCTCACCGGGAAATTTTTTACTGCTTTGGCTGCCATGCGGGAGGCGATGTCATTTCTTTTATTGCAAAAATTGAAAACTGCTCCCAAAAAGAAGCGGCTCAGCACCTGGTGGAACGTTATCAACTAACACCGCCCCCCTCAGTACACTTTGACGTAGGCGGCGACACAAGTAAAACCTTCAAACAACACGAACAATACAATGCCATTTGCAAGCACGTAGCTCTCTGGTGCCAACAGCAGCTGCACCAAAATCGGAACGTCATGGCCTATCTGCATAAACGAGGCATTCCCGAAAAAAGCCTCAAAGACTTCACTATCGGCTATTTTCCTGGCGGATTAATGGCCGTTAAGCAGCTGCTCAATCATATGCGCAGCCATAATATCCTCCCGCATGATCTTATCGAAGCAAACATAATTGCTGAGGGTAAAAGCGTCCTCTATTCTGGTTTTGAAGAACGCATTATATTCCCCATAAAAGATCATTTAGGCCGCTTTTGCGGCTTTGGCGGTCGTATTTTTAAAGAACAAGACCAGCGCCCCAAATACTACAACTCTCGTGAAAATACCTATTTCAATAAGGGATCACTCCTTTTTGGCCTGGATCAAGCAAAAAAAACCATACAAGAGACCGAGCATGTTTTTTTGGTTGAAGGATATACTGACTGCATCGCCATGGTTGATCACGGCCATCCCAATACCGTAGCAACCCTTGGTACCGCCTGCACCCTGGAGCACTTAAAGCAGCTTTCACGCTATGCACAGGTACTTTATGTGCTTTATGACGGCGATTCAGCTGGTCAGCAAGCCATTTTGCGCCTGACTGAACTCTGCTGGCAGGTTAGCCTTGATTTAAGAGTCATAGTGCTCCCGGCCCAAGATGATCCCGCCTCCTTTTTGATCAAAGGAAACAGCCTTGATCCTCTTATTGAAAATGCCAAAGAAATCTTTCATTTTTTTATAGGTACCATGGCCAACGAGTTTGCTCAAAAACCACTCCAGGAAAAAGTAAATCTCACCCGTAAATGCATTGACACTATTTGCAGGATAGATGACCCGCTTAAACAGGACATTTTACTCCATAAGGCCGCAACCGCCTTTGATATACCCATAGAAGCACTCAAGCAGGAGCGGGCGCGGCAAGAACGCCCCGCCTACTACCCACAGGAAGCGGACACCCCTCCGGCATCCGATCGCACGTCCGATACAGATGAGCCAGGGCAGCTCCTAGAAAAAAAAATATTTTGTGCTATAGTGAATAATGTCCAGTTGCTTACCAAGGACAATGAGCAGTATCTAGTACAGTACCTCCCCGCGCCACTTGGCTCCATTCTTTCTTACCTGAAAAATGCGCTCAATGCGCAAGGAACTCTAGATTTTGTCCATTTTTTTGACAATCTTCCTGAAAATCAGAAACACTATGTAAGTAAGCTCTTATTAGAATCAGAAGAAAAGGTGGATGAAGCGACATTTGAACAATTACTCCTTCAACTGCATAAAAAACGATGGCGGCATGCGGTACAAGAAATTAAAACAAAATTAAGCCACGCACAAGACCCGCAAGAAAAAGCAAAAATTATGCAGGAGTTCCTTCTCCTAAAAGAAAAGATGGTACAAAAAAACATAGAAAATGAAGGTGAACACTAATGGCAAAAGCAAGCAAAGCTCCTAAAAAAGAAGTAGCGACAACTAAGAAAAAAACAGCTGTCTCCCAGAATGTAGTCGAACCAGTTCATGCCGAGTTCGATCTGAAAAGCGATAGCATCGAAGAACTGGTTGAACGCGGTCGTCGCGAAGGGTTCCTTACGTATGAAGAGATCATGGAATTTTGCTATAAAAGCCATCTGAATGATCAGGATACCAATACACTCTTACGCCACTTGGAAAAAGAGAATGTTGAACTGGTCACTCAGGAAGAAGTGGATAAAAGTTCTCCAGGGTTAGACGGCCTTGAAAAAGAAGAGGCTGAAACACCTTCACGCCTCTTCAAATCCCGCATTGAGAGTTCTATAGATCTGGACTCAGAAGAAGTCGAAGATGAAGAAAAAGAAGAAGAGGATGAAGAAGAAAAGGCTCGAGAAACTGCCGGTTCTCAACAAGTTGATGGCGTAAAATCCTACTTGCGCGATATTGGTAAAATACCTCTTTTGAATAAAAAAACAGAAACAACTATCGCCCAGATGATCTTTGAGAGCAAAACTGAATCGATTAAGGCGCTCTCAACATTTCCCTTCTTGCACAAAGAGTTTCTTTCTATCGGCGACAAACTCCAAAAAAACATACTCCAAGTCAAAGATGTCGTACAGTTTTCTGAGTTTGACGAAGAAAACTTGCCAAAAGTAGATACTGAAAAGCAAAATATCTTAAAAACTATTGGCGTAATTAAAGATCTTATTGATAACGAAGATAAGATCTATGCCAGCTACCGCGGCAAGCTTGACTCTGAAGCAAAGAAAAAAGAGATGTTCAAGGCTGTCCAAGACAATAAAAACAAAATTAGTGAAACTATTCAGTCGATCAAGCTGTCGAACAAGCTTATTCGCAAACTCGGCAAACGGGTAGAAAAGTATATCGGCAAAATGCAAGAAAAAGAAGAACTCGCTAAAACGAGTCAGGAAGAATTGGCCGAATACCAAAAAATCAAAGAGCCAACCGAAGAACAACTGCATACTATGCATGAAATCGAACGCACCATGCGCGCTGCACAAAAAATGCACAAAAAGCTCGAGGCCGAGATAGGACTCCCTAAACCGGTCATGCTTGAACAATTCAACCGCTATGCCGTTGCGCAAGTAAGAGATAAACGCGCAAAAGATGACCTTGCTAAAGCAAACTTGCGCCTGGTTGTTAATATTGCCAAAAAATACGTCAATCGCGGCTTACATTTTCTTGATCTCATTCAAGAAGGCAATATCGGTCTTATGAAAGCGGTAGAAAAATTTGAGTTTGAACGTGGCTATAAATTTTCTACTTATGCCACGTGGTGGATTCGCCAGGCAATTACGCGCGCGATCGCCGATCAGTCACGTACTATTCGTGTGCCTGTACACATGGTTGAAACACTCAATAAAATTAATAAAATTAAGCGCACTTTCATCCAAGAGAACGGCAGAGAACCAAGCCATGCAGAGTTGGCAAAAGAACTCAATCTTGATGAGAAAAAGATAAAAAATATCATCAAGATTTCAAAAGAGCCGATCTCCCTTGAAACCCCTGTCGGCGACAGTGAAGATGCCTCTATCAAAGACTTTATTGAAAATGAAAACGAATACTCACCATCTGATACGGTTGCCAGCAATGATCTGAAAGAACGGGTGCGCGAGGTACTCAAATCTCTTACGCCGCGAGAAGAAAAGGTGCTCAAAATGCGCTTTGGCATAGACGTTGCCTCTGAACATACCTTAGAAGAAGTGGGAAAAGATTTCTCCGTTACCCGTGAACGTATTCGTCAAATTGAGGTCAAGGCGCTGAGAAAACTTCGTCATCCATCGCGAAGCAAAAAGTTGCTCTCATTCTTTGAAAAAGAACTCGAGGGTATTTTGCACGAAGATGATGGCGCGCTAGAAGATGATCACGATGAAGACGATGTATAAAAAGGGGTCGCCCCAAACAGGCAAAAAGCCCACGAGACAAAGACATTCGGGCCATATAGCAAACTCCCTTTGTACCCCAAGGTAAAAAAGAGTAGGCTAAAAAAAGAGTGCGCACGGTGCGCACTCCCTACGACCCAGTAGGCATAAAGAAGGACCTTTAGTAAAGAACTTATATGCAGGAACCAATACTACGATCATTACAAGCACCCATTATATTTTTTTTCCTTGCCCTGTTGGTGCGCGGCTTACTCTCTTTTTTAGAAACAAGCATCACCGCACTCCGCCTTTTTAAGCTTAAAGAATTGGCACAGGAAAATACAGGCCGCTATCAAGCTCTTTTTCAAGCATTAGAGAAAAATCAACCACGCGTGTTGGTTACTATTTTGATCGCTAACAGCTTGGCTGATGTCACTACCGCGGCACTTGCCACTCAAATAGCTGAACGAATCTTTGCCGCACTCGAACTTTCGCAAGGGCTTGGTTTTACCTTGGGTATTGGTGTGGCTTCAATCGCCATCGTCGTGTTTGGTGAAATTATTCCAAAAAACTTTGCACGCGGTCGCAGTGAAAAGCTCTTTCGTTCCATGCTCTGGCTCACCAACTTAATCTTTTTGGTACTCAATCCCGTAGCAAATCTCTTGCTCCGTTTTTCAGACTTCATTGTCTACCATATAGCCGGCAAAAAAATTGAAGGCAGTGAGTGGATAACGTCTGAACGAGAAATTCGATTCCTCATTGAATATATCAATCAAAAGGGACTAATCGAACCAGAAAAAACGGAAATGCTCCAGAATATTTTCGAACTCGGCACCACACCGGTACGAGAAATTATGGTTCCCGCCACCGATGTTACCTCTATTGATGTATCAGCGACGATCAATGAAACGCTTGAAATCTTCAAGACACACCAATTTACACGGCTTCCGGTATACGAAGGACAACCGGATAACATTATCGGCATGGTCCACCAAAAGGACATCTTTATTTTACTCTCAAAAAATGAAAACAAGCCGCTCCGCGATCTGGTTCGCCCTATTATGTTTATTCCCGAGAGTATCAAGGTCAACCAACTACTCCGCGAATTTCGTGAACAACATATGCATATCGCCATCGTGCTCAATGAACACGGCATTGTCACCGGGCTTATAACCCTTGAAGACGTACTGGAAGAAATCGTCGGTGAAATTAGCGACGAGCATGAACATATCACTCCCAAAATCGCACAACTCAAAGATGGTGGTTTACTCATCGATGCAAGCATCCCACTGGAAGAGCTTGAGGAATTTATGGGAATCACTTTTGAAACTGAAAATGCCGTTACCTTGGGCGGCTTTTTAACCGAACAGCTCCAGCATTTACCTAAAAAAGGTGAACGTTTGCTCTATAAAAACTATTACTTCCAAATACAAAAGGCGAGCTATCGCCGGGTGTATCAAGTAGCCGTCGTTGAGGAAAAAAACCTCAGCCTCTTGCCGTAATCAGTTCAACAAAAAACAACACGCAGTAAACCTTTTGCGGGATAGATTCTGGTCTATCCCGCTCATTTTTTTACCCGCACTACGATTGCTCTCTCCTCAGATATTGCATGCATAAACCCTCTCTTTGTATGCTCACTACATATAAAATACTTTTTTCAGGAGAGTTCTGATGAAAAAATGTCTAGCACTCACCGCGTTGCTCAGTGTCTCGCTTGCTATGAGTAACACGATCATCCCGGTCAAACGACACAATAACCAACCACATGCACCTCTAACTTCAGCACCAATTACCAATACCCCGCATCTTAATCCTTTTGATCCAGTACCAGAACAAACTACCGTCAAAGAAACGGTTGATACCACAACACCTGAAGAAAAGCAAACGGCACAGACAGCAATTACGAGCGTATTAACCATCGCTGCAAGCGTGGCTAACATTGTACAAAATCCACACAACCCCCAAGCAGTTGTTCATGGAGCACAAGGAATCTTGAATAGCATTTTAAATATCGTAGCCGCTGCCTGTAAACGTAATGGCACCGAGCTTGATTCGGCAACGTACGTACAGTTGCTCAGCTGCCTGGAAAAAGAATTACAGGACTTGGTTGCAACTAAAAAGAAGGCGCTCATTCTCGAGGCCGACAAGAAATAATCCCCCACGGAGCCTTGCGCACCAAAAGCACCGCGTTTAGTCACCATGACGTGACGCGGGACATCAATTTTTATAACAAAAGGCAAACAAAACTCGAATACAAAGGGTTAGTCCTTGAAAACATATTCTTTACCCAACTTTCACCATTTATTTTTTAGACGGAATTTATAAACAAATTGATCAACTAAATCCTTCCCTCGATACGTTTTGCATGCGCAAAACACTCGGGTAAACTTACACACCCGTCTACGCCTACGGCTGCTTCAGGCGCTCAGGGCGATAGATGAATTTTATTTTTCTAAGATTTTTAGACAAATACTAGTTAGGTCGCCATGAAAACTCAACAGAACCTAGTATTGCCCCTTTTGCCCCACCGGTGCTAGCCTAGAAAAAACCACCCGAAATTTTTAAGGGGAGCCCCGTGAGAAAATTTTTTTTAGCCTTTTTATGCACAAGCACCTGCATACTCTTGAGTGAAAATAGATCAACAAACGTTACCGATACTCACAAAAAAGAAAACAAAAAACTGACACTCCTAGTTCTGGATACCGCCGGAAGGCCCCGCTACAACTACCGCAATCTCCTGCTTATGGCACGATCGGTTGGTTTTGAACCTCACTACAAAAGTTTGTATGACTTTCTCGAAAACTCAGAAATTCAATCGTACGACATTATTTTTTTTATGATAAGCAATGAGTTGTTAAAAAATATACATCACGCCTTGAGTCAAAAAATATTCACTGCTGTTGAAAATTTTTCCGCTGCAAAGGACAAAAATCTCGGCATTTTTTTTCCGGGCACCAACAACTGCTCGCCAGCGTTGCTCAAACTGGCTACTCAGATAACACAACGCCTTGCACCCACAGAAAACAGCGAACAAAACCCGTCCTCTTTCGCTCAGAGCCTTAAATCCTGGTTTACCAAATCCGCTTCATCACCGGCTATTGTACGCCCCTTCTTGGAACACCTCCTGCAACCTGATGCTGCGGTCGGCTTCGCCTTCGGCACTACGCTGCTCAATAAAAAAGAAACAATCAATAAAAAACAAGCACGCTCTTTAGACAAACAAAACAAGCGTCGCATAAAACTAGCGCATTTTTGCGCGCTACCGGGAGCAAACACTGCACTTCTGCCTTGCTATAGCTCCTGGCAACCGGCAATCACCAATTTCTTTCCTGCGGGATTAGTGATAAAAAATAACAACCGCAATACGCTCTACCTCATCAGTAAAAGTTCACTCTTTACTTTCGCTGATATCGAAGAAAATTTCTTTTACTGCCCACAAAATAGCAAAGAACTCACCCAGTTACTTGAAGTTGCACAACAAGTTCTCTGGGAATTTAAGCAGGCCTGCAGCGCCAGGCAGTTGGGATATGCTCAAGCATACACAGCAGCACCACAACTCCCACACAAACTTTCTCCCGCTTTTATCCAACAGCAGACAAAGCAGGCGCACAAGCAACTAGCAAAACGAATAAAAGCAAAAAACCCCTATGCATGGATAGTTAACGAGGGAATCTCCTGCGGTTGGCTTTCCTTAGGAGATTATGCGCTGAGCGAAATGGATCTCAAACAATACAGCGCGCTCAAACAGGCAACCCTCAAAAATCAGGCACTCCAGCAGGGCATCCGTTTTTTATATGATGCAAAGATCAACCTGGCCTGGTTTGAAGTTAACCCTGAGGCATTTTTAAGCGAGCGCATACGGTCACCTGAAACAGAAAAAAAATTACGCGCATTGATAGATCCGATTATCCAAGAAATGCAGGCACACCATCAAAGCACCGGCAAACCGATGCCCAAGGTATTTATCGGCGTTGAACTGACGGGAAACTTCGGTAAAACTCCACCGCCACACGCAGTCATCGATCTCTTTGGCGCCGCGTATCCAAATATTCCAAGTCCGCTGGATGTACCTGAATTCTGGCAAAAAGAATTGCTCGCCGTTTTTGACACTTTTTGCGATCTATTTGGCACGACCATACCCATCGCCGGCATTTTTATAGATTTTGAAATGTATCATGCAGTCAAACAAGCTGGCCTCTACACCGATACTATGGACTTTTCTGATCCAGCGTGGCATGCCTACTGCACCCACCTCAAAAAAACAGCCTCTCCTGACCCCTCTCACACACCCGATATTCAGGCACAAACAATAGCGGCGCCCAGCAAAAAATATCCCGAAGAACGCGCTATGCAGCCTAAAAACATTACCAACCCTGCCGAACGTATCGCGTACCTTCTTGAGCATAAACAACTCGCGCCCTATTTTCAGGCGTTAGAAAATGCGGCAACCTCTTTGGGCCAAACCATTAAAAATCATTTGCGTGCACGTATACCCGGCCTCATCATTGGCGCCTATGCGCCGACTATTCCTAATTCTTGGTTCTATCGCGGCATGCTCCGCGGCCTGAGCGTTCCGGCAGAGCCCATCATTCTGGCAACATTCAATACCGATGGCTCATCACACTATGACTGGCTTGAAAAACAAGGCGTGTATACGCTCAATGGCACTGCACTCTTGCTTTCAAAATTCAAAACACCACACGATTTTACCCTCATCGATCACGCACTAAAAACTAACAGCTTCGTTTGGTTTAACAAAGCGTCGCGCATTGTCTACGACAAGAAAAAGCATGAGAAATCATGGTGGGCTATTGAGGCATCGTATCTTGACCAAGATGCGTTGGCGCAGGGATTGAGGCGGGCAAGAAAATAGCCTCTCACAAAAAAACAACGTCATACCCTACAAAAAAACCCTTAAAATAAACATCAGCCTAACCCTATCAGTGCGCTCTAATCTTGAACTGCGACCTCAATAAACTCCATGCCAAAGGCTGCAGCTTCCTGCGCCGTCATCGGCTTACCATCTATCCAAGTGGTCTGTTTATTAACTTTGGCATGGGTAAGAAGACGCATCGTTGTTTCATCAAAAAACGCATCTGTAAAATCAGCCCCACACAGATTGCATGGCTTTAAATCTTCCTCTCGCTTTCCCAGCGAACACGATTCAAAAGAGGCATTTTTAAAACAGGCTCCCTGAAAATCGGAACCGATAAATAAAACCTCTTTCAAATGCGCATCGCTAAAATCAGCGTTACGAAAATCTGATCGTTTAAAAAAGGCCCCTCTCAACAGAGCATGCTTGAAGTGAGCCCCCATAAACATACATGCGGTAATTTGCGATCGAGGTAAAAATGCAGCGTGATCAAAATCAACTGAAGAAAAGTTTGAATACGTTATAATAACAGGATTTTCAAATCCCATAACAACATGTTTCATACTGGCCCCAATACACCAAAGACCACTCATATGATTACCGGAAAAAAAGGAACCATCCCACGTTGTTCTTGAAAAATCCCAATTGTATAATCCGGTACGGTTAACAAAAGTATTAGAAAAAACCTCACACTCTGACGTAAAACATTTCATTTTTTGATTGTATTTTTGGGGCACCAAAGAAGCCACAAAGCTTTGCAGCGTAGCCTGCGCAGCGCCTAGCCGACTCTGCTGTGGTAAAAAACCTTGCAACCGAGCAAGTCCTATACATGCACCGCCCACCATTTGAGGCTCTTCATCGGCAACAGGCCTTTCGCACAATAAAGCCCGCTCGCCCTGACTCGGAACTGCATACTGCACAAGCGCTCCCAGTGTCTGTGGTTGACACCCAGATTCTCCTCTACTCAATTGCTCACCATCAACAACATTCCCCTGCATACCACAAAGAGAACATGACGAAATACTTACCAACAACAACAACGGAAAAAAGATACGATGCCCAGACATTTCTCTCTCCTTGAATAAGAAAATCATGTCGCCTGTTTTTTCTCGAGTATAGAAAAAAAGATCCTCCCTTAAAATACAATCATTTTTTAGCTGTTTTTTTAGCTCACAGACATCTTTTTTCAACAATCTTTACTCCCCAAGAGCCATCTGCGTAAGCTTGAAATAAAAAAGGGGGGGCTATGCGCCTATCATTTTTATTGCTTATGACGCAGGAACTTTCCTGCGCTTTTATAAAATACAAACCATCCATACTCATGGCAATCGCTCTCAGCACAACACTTTCTTTACCGGGGACGTCTCCTACAAACATCCTCGCTCCAAATAGAAAGTACGCAAACCAAACCCAAATTTCTCGCACCCCTCCACTCAGCCTCAGCAAGCAAGAAGCACTGCGTATTGGTAGAAAAATCTGGCAAAATGAAGCCGGCAGTTCGACAGAAAAACTAACGTGGTGGAGCGCTCATGAAAAATTCGCTTCGCTAGGCATTGGTCATTTTATTTGGTATCCGGCACATGAACCAATCACCTTCACCCAAACGTTTCCCCATCTACTTCTGTTTTTGCAACGCCATGGCGCAACGCTCCCTGCTTGGCTTGACAAAAATCCTCTACAACCATGCCCTTGGAACACGCACGCAGATTTTCTGCGCGAATTGACTAGTGCGCGCATGATAGAACTCAGAACCTTCTTGGTCAACACGATCGAGCTTCAAGTCTTTTTTATTGTACAACGCTTAGAACAGGTACTCCCCGCCCTTCTGGCTACGGCTACACCATCGCAGCAAAAGCAGATCAAAGCACAATTTTATCGCGTCGCCAAAAGCAAAAATGGGCTCTATGCGCTCATCGACTATATTAATTTTAAAGGTGAGGGCACCAATCCCAAAGAGACGTATACAGGACAAGGATGGGGCCTTAAGCAGGTTCTCTTGGGCATGCACGGCACTGAACCCGGTACAGCTGCACTAAAAGAGTTCACGCAGGCAGCCCAGCACTTACTCACACAGCGCGTTGCCCATGCACCTGCAGAACGACACGAACAAAAGTGGTTACCCGGATGGAAAAAACGATGCGATACTTATCAAACATAATTGACTCATCAAAGTTCAATGCCCAAAAAACTGCGTTTGAATAAGCCTGAGAATGAGTTTACTCTGAAAAAAGGAAATAAATTGATGAATAAAAAACATAGTCTTTTACTTCTGCTTTTATCGGCAAGTACAAATGCAGAAGATCAAAATTCGCATCAACTCATCCGCACTCATGGCACCCATTACCTCATACCCTTTCAATCGCGTCAAATAACCCTGTACAATAGCACCACTGGTGCCATCTTGGCTCGTTACCAGCGCCCCGACCCAGGTTTTGGCGGCCCGCATGTCTTAGTCGAAGAACAAGAAGTCATTAATTCAGCGGCAGCGCGCTTGATAACTCTATTAAAAAATGCTCAAAGCAGCTCTTTTTTTACTATCACCCAACAAGGCCAACGAATAACCGGCACTGTATCAACTGATGATGCACAGGTAACGGTACGCAAAACTCCGGGGGGGCTGCTCTATCTCACTCGCGAGGAACCGCAACAAGAACAGCTTCGTGACACATACAGACGAAATCACCATTAATAACCTGTTAAACAACGGGCATATCAACGATTGTTGCCACGTTTTACTTGCCGAGAATAGACAAAATATATATCCTGGAAACATATGCGTATTTTTCTTGAAATGTGTAGTTGTATGTGTGGGGCTGTAGCTCAGTTGGTAGAGCGCATGGGTCGCATTCATGAGGTCACCGGTTCGATTCCGGTCAGCTCCACCAGTCTACGCTCCTACGGAGCTTCGTCTGGCAGGCCAGTCTTTTCAAATGATTGATATTAATAGAAAATTGAAGAGCGTAGACTGCCCGAAGCAGCCTTATTAAACCCCAAAAATTTACCCTAAAGGCGTAGACGGGCTTATTTTTAAATAACACAAAAAACTAGCGCTAGTCTAAACGCCCATTTCTACCTAAGTAAACTATGTATTACGTATACGTGATCAAATCAATAGATACTCCCAAGCAACTGTATATTGGATACTCAACCGACGTAATAAAACGTTTAGAAACACATAACAAAGGCGGCTCTCTACATACCGCAAAATACAAACCATGGAACCTGGTATGTTATACAGGGTTTACAAACAAAACGGCAGCTATTCATTTTGAAAAATATTTAAAATCCCAGTCGGGTAGAGCATTTATACTCAAAAGATTTTTGGAATAACCCGATCATGATTCATCTAAAAAACATTTCCCTTTCTTACGGTGAACAAGTAATTTTTAAAGATATTACCTGTACTATTGATCAACACCAACGCGTAGGCCTTGTCGGCCGTAATGGATCAGGAAAATCAACCCTACTCAAAGTCATCGCCGGCATGATTTCCCTAGATGAGGGCTCAGTACAGATCGCCGGTAGCAAAAAAATCGCCTACATGCCCCAAGAAGTGGTCCTTGAATCGCAAAAAAATATTTTTGATGAGGCTCTTTCTGCTTTTGGTGATCTGACCAAATTGCAGACAGAAGCACAGATGCTTGAAAAACAGATCGATCAGCTTGCTACACACCAGGGAACCACAGCAGATGACCACGAACAGGCAACCCGTATCTTAGAGCGTTATGCGCAGGTAAGCCAAGAACTTGAATCTCATAATCCAAATCAAGCAGCGGTCCAAACAGAGCACGTCTTACTCGGCTTGGGCTTTAAAACAGAACAATTCACGCAGCCAACCAACCAGCTCAGCGTTGGATGGAAAATGCGCTTAGTACTCGCCAAACTATTACTCATCAGAGCCGACTTTTATCTTTTTGACGAACCGACAAACCACTTGGATATTGTCGCTAAAGACTGGTTTTTAAGTTTTTTAAAAGGTCATGACTGTGGCTTTTTACTCGTATGCCATGATCGCTTTTTTCTCGATCAAGTCTGCACCCATATTCTCGAGATCGAGCTGGGCAAAGCCACCCTCTTTCGCGGCTCTTTTTCTGCCTACGAACAACACAAAGAACTGGTCATGCAACAGCTGTATGCTTCCTACGAACAGCAACAGCGAGAAATAAAACTTAAAGAGGCGACTATTAATCGCTTTCGTGCCAAGGCGAGCAAGGCCACGATGGCACAAAGCATGATCAAAGCCTTGGATAAAATTGAACGCATAACCCTACCACCCTCGGTAAAAACAATTACGATATCCTTGCCAACACCGCCCCGTTCAGGAAAAACGGTGCTCGAAGTCAAAAATGTTGCGTACACCTTTGGCAATAAAACCATTTTCACCAATGCAAACGTGCATATCGAACGCAGCGAAAAAGTTGCCCTTGTCGCCCCCAATGGCGTCGGTAAAACAACACTATTTAACGTTATTGCTGGCAAGCTACCGCTTCAAAAAGGAACTGTTGCCCTGGGATCCCAGGTTATTCCGGCGCTCTTTGCCCAGGATCAGACAAAAGTACTTGAAGGCAAAAAAACTGTGTTGCAAAACATACAAGAACAGTGTCCCAAAGTACGCGAAGAGTCAATTCGCTCGCTCCTGGGTTCGTTTTTGTTCGGCGCAGAAGAAATACAAAAACCAGTCGCGGTACTGAGCGGCGGAGAAAAAAATAGAGTCGGCATGGTGTGCGTACTTTTGCAACAAGCAAACTTATTACTCCTTGATGAGCCAACAAACAACCTTGATATCCCTTCAAAAGAAATATTACTCAAAGCATTACTTAACTTTGAAGGAACCATTTTCTTTGTTTCACATGATCATGACTTTATAAATCGACTAGCAACCAGAATTATTGAGCTCTCGCATCAGGGAACCGCAAGTTATCACGGCAATTACCAAGATTATCTCTATCACAAACAACATATAAGCATGCTCGGACTGGCCGGACATGCGTCAGAAATACGCTCAGTATTTTCTCCCCATGAGGCAAGCAAAACAATGCTTTCCTCTCGTACGGAGCACCAGGCCACCACCGCAGCTGCCCCAGCTCAGACAAAAAAGCCAGAGATTGATGGCAAAAAAACATTTGAATTGCGCAAGCAATCGCAAAAACTTGAAGCAACTATCGATAAACTTGAACAAGAAATAGCCACATTAGAAGAAAGTTTTGCCAAAATTTCGTATGGCACACCGGAGTTCGACCATGCCAAAAAGCGATTACAAGAATGCAAACAAAAGCTCGATGCAGCATTGCAAGAATGGGAAGCAATCCAAGAATTGCTCTCCTGAACCGCTCATAAAAATTGGTTGTGAAGTTTTCTTGCTCGAGAATGATATGCTTTTACTGGGCAAAAGAAAAAATTGTTATGGCGAAGGCTGCTGGGGATTGCCTGGTGGGCACCTGGAACATGGCGAGACTATTCGCGCCTGCGCCAGCAGAGAGTTACAAGAAGAATTGGGTATAGAATGTCGTGAGTTACGCTTAGTATCGGTGCTCGATACTATCGATGAGCGCGGACACTATCTCCATGTTTCTTTTATACTTGAGCGTTATGAAGGGCTCATTCAGTGCATGGAGCCTGAGCTCTGTTATGAATGGCGGTTTTTCACGCTGACTAACCTGCCCGAAAATATCTTTAGCCCCCACCAAAAAATAGTAGACTATTTTTTGAAAAACAACCCAAAAAACACCAACACTGTTTAAACAAGCACTAAATAAAACGGGGCGTCCACTATGGCGCCCCGTTTTATTTAGATTTACTACAAGAATTAGTAATGCCGCATTTCTCGCCGACTCGTCATTTGCGGTTTTAAGCGAGTTAATGCATCACTAAAATGTTTCTGTATTATCGTTGCCGCATCATCCCGCGCAGCCTGAATCGCCGCCTCGTTCACCAAATTCTTTAACTCCGCGCCTGACATACCCTCTGACTGTTCTGCTAAAACCGCTAAATCAACATCTTTTGCCAGTGGACACTTATTTTTAGTGCAATAATACTCTAAAATCTTCTTACGACTCTCTTGATCTGGCAGGCCAATAGTCACCTTACGGTCAAATCGCCCCGGACGCAAAAGCGCCGCATCAAGAATATCGGGCCGGTTAGTGGCAGCAATAACCACAATTGATTCATCCTTGTTAAAGCCATCCATCTCAGTCAATAACTGATTGATCGTTTGCTGGTATTCGCGGCATTCACCGTCACCCCGTTTGCCACCAATGGCATCAATTTCGTCGATAAAAATAATGGCCGATTTTGCTTTACCCTCTTTAATAGATTGGCGAGCCATATTAAAGAGCTCACGAATACGACTTGCGCCAACGCCAACATACTTCTCAATAAACTCTGATGCATTCACGTTTATAAATATACAGCCGGCTGAGTTGGCAATAGCACGAGCAATGGAAGTCTTACCAGTACCGGGAGGGCCGACCATTAAGACTCCACGCGGCATACAGGCACCAAGCTTGGTAAAACGCTCAGGAGTTTTTAAGAAAGCAATAATCTCGGTAATTTCAGGAGGAATAGAACCGGCTATAAAATCAGAAAGCTGTCCACTTCCCTTGCTTACGCGAACATTCCCCGTTTTATCACCCTGCTCCTGGCCATCCTGTTTTGGCTCTATCATATGGTCATTGCGTAACTGCGCTTTTTGAGCATTGGTCATTTGTTGTACAGCCCGATGCATTGAGTAGGCATTCCAAAGAACAGCGGCACTGCCAACCACCGTACCAACTATCGTGGCTCCGATATTTGTACCAATAGCCGCTTTATCCCAATTATCTTTCTTTTTAGGCTTTACTTGTTTTTCTACCGGCTTGTGTTCACGCGGCGCAGGCTTTTTTTTATGCGCCTCTTGTGAGACTTGATCAAGCTCTTCCAGATGAAGATCGTCGTCATCTTGTTCATCCAACACTAAATCATCGCTATCATCCTCTCGTACTGAGTCAACCTCATGCACTTTTTGGGCGGTACGCGATGACTTTTGCGTACGATTACGACCAACTCCCGCTGCAAGTGGCGCCGACTCGAGCAGACCTCCAAATAGGACAACTAAAAGAAAAATAGTTAGACTTTTTTTCATATACATACAGGCCTCCACCTATCACGCAAAACTAATGCTTACTGTCTTATTTAATGTCCTGGAACATCTTTTTCATCGAGGCCAATGAACCAACTAATGAACTGGCTTCATATGGCACCAAAATCATTTTATCATCTTTACCTTGCGTCAATTCAGGCATCATCTTGATGTAATTAAGCGCAATCAGGTACGGTAATGGATCTGAATTTGGCGCTGCATCACGCACCAATTTAATCGCCTGCGCCTCAGCATCAGCCCGAATAATGCGAGATTCTGCTTCACCCTTGGCACGCAACACTTGCGATTCCTGCACGCCTTCAGCCTCCAAAATTGCCGATCGCTTTTTACCTTCTGATTCCAAAATAACCGCACGGCGGGTACGCTCGGCACGCATCTGCTTTTCCATCGCTTCTCGAATATCTGCTGGCGGCATTACTTCTTGCAACTCGACGCGATTAATACGCACCCCCCATTTATCCGTTGCCTCGTCCAGCTTCACTCGCAATTCATGATTAATTCTATCGCGAGAAACCAAGGTCTCATCAAGATCAAGAGAACCAATAACGTTACGTAAGGTCGTCTGTGTCAATTTCTCAATTGCTTCAGGTAAATTAGTAATTTCATAGACTGCAGCTTTAGGATCGGTTATTTGATAATAAAGTAACGCATTAATTTCCATCGTCACATTATCTTTAGTAATAACATTTTGCTTAGGAAAATCATACGCCGCTTCGCGCAAATCTATACGATTAAGCGTCGTAATGTACCGGTAATAACGTCTGCCATCAACATCTTTAATATGGCTCCAGGAAACCTGGCGAGCTTTGTCTAAAAAAGGCACTACCAAATGCAATCCCGGCGTTAAAATTCTATGAAAGCGTCCCAAGCGCTCAATAACCACTGCTTCAGCCTGTTTTACCAGATACACTGCGCTTTTTAAAAAGACAATCAAAAATATAAACGCAACACCCAAAAAAAGTATCATCCAGAGGTACTCAAAAGAAGGAATGGTGTACATACAAATCCTTTCAAACTCTTTAGTGCGCCGATGAACAGACGTTCACTAGTTTTACGTTTTACACAGCACTTTTTTTCACTATCAAATGAACTCCCACAACATGGACAATTGTTACTGGCTCATTCACTTCAATACTACTCGCATCGGCCGCACGCGCGGACCAAACTTCGCCCCCCACTTTTACTTGTCCAGAGCAAGAAGGTTCAATACGAGCAACAACAATACCTTGTTTACCCTCAAGCGCGTAGACATTCGAATGCTTTTCCGGGCGCGATGGCTTAATAAAACGAGATACACCCAGACGCAGCACAAAAAATGAGAGAAAAGAAACCGTTAAAAAAACTGCGCCCTGCACGACACCAAAATCAACCCACTGACTCACGAGCGCCGTATTCAAAGCACCAATACAAAAGGAGAGAAAAAAGAATAATCCCGGATGCCCCATTTCAAAAATTAAAAAGGTCAACGCAGTGACGAGCCAAAAGAATACGCTTGATTTCATCATGGATACTTCCGATAAAGCTTTGTACATTACATATCCATGATAAGCGGGATAGATAAAAAGAGCAAGGGGTATAAAAAGGTGAAAGCAATAAAAAAATACAAATAAAAAAATAAAAGGTAGAGGCCTGCGTATCATCAGTGATTACTCACTTTCAGACTGCACACTCAAAAAGAGCTACCCTCCGTAGAGAGCGAACTCTCGACATGAGAGAAGACTCTCCGTGTTGTGTGTGCGTGCATTTCCTCTACCTACCATCAGGCTACCAAATAAAACTTTCTAAATGCAATAGTTTTTGCGACAAATTTCAACAAAAAGATTATTTTAATATTGAAATTTACAAATATAGTAACTGAAATTTAAAACAAAAAAGCATATCATCCAGAAAGCGCTAACGACTGGGTAAAAACTGCCCTGGTTCAGAGAGGCAACTTTAAAACCACCGTATTATTACCTCTGGAATTAGAGTAACATCTTGACCTTTTTCATAATCGCTGCCGCATCAATATCCGCCCATGCGAGTAACTCTTCAGGATTTCCTGACCGCGGCAGCTGTGTCACCGCAAGGCACTCAACCCGAATTTCCGTATCGCGCAATGCATACGTTACCATCTGCCCCAGCCCACCCTGCAAGTAATGGTCTTCCACGGTCACCACACGATTGCTACTCAGATGCGCCACCATTTTGATCGTTGCCGCATCCAACGGTTTAATGCTATACAGATCAATAACTGAAACACTGATTCCCTGGCTTTCTAGTTCCAGCTGTGCTTTAAGCGCTTCATGCAGCGTAATTCCTGCAGCAATAATACATGCTTTGTCTTTACCCGTCTGATGCACCACCTTGCAACCACCAATGACAAAAGGCTCACTATTATCATAAATAATCGCCGTATTCATACGCGTCGTACGCAAATAACTAATCCCCTGATGATAATTTGCCATCTGTTCAACTAATTTATACGCACTCACTGCATCTGCCGGATAAAGCACTACCGATCCAGGGAGCGCCGCCATCATGGCAATATCTTCTAAAGCCATTTGCGATGGCCCATCTTCTCCGATGGAAACGCCTGCATGAGAACCAACAATGCGTAACGCTGCCTGTCCTATCGCCGCCATACGAATCTGATCATGCGCACGAGTTAAAAAAGCACCAAACGTGGCAACAAACGGTACCTTTTCTCGGCTCTCAAGACCAACGGCCATACTCACCATATTTTGTTCGGCGATAAAACATTCAACGAATCGTTCAGGATATTTTTGTGCGAAAAAATCGGTATATGTAGAATTTTGCACATCGCCATCCAAAGTAACGACGGCAGATGAGGCAGCGCCGACCGCTTGCAGCGCTTGACCAAATGCCTTACGCGTTGCTATCGATTCCTCATGTGCATACTGTGGTTCAGGCAGAACAAGAGGGGTTTGAGCACTCGTTATTTTTTGTGTTTGCTCAGGCATCGTTGGCTGCCAAGAAAAACCTTCTTTTTTGGCATCATAAAATGCCGCCGTTTTAAAGCGCAGCTCAAGTTCGGCAATAAGGTGGTTAAGTTCATCTTTTTTAAATGCTTTGCCATGAAAGCCGTTTTTATCTTGCACTTCAGGTAATCCATACCCCTTGAATGTTTTTGCCAAAATAACTACCGGTTGATCCTGTTCTTCACGGGCTTTATCAAGAGCCCCTATTATCTGCATCATATCATGACCGTCGATAACAAACGGCTTCCAGCCAAAAGCATGAAATTTATCAGCATAGCGCTGCATATGATGTTCATGCATAACAGGTCCAGATTGGCCCAACCGGTTACAATCGACAAGCCCCACCACATTATTAAGTTTATAATACGCGGCAATCTCTGCTGCTTCCCACACCGAACCTTCAGCTATTTCACCATCACCCATGAGCACATACGTTTTAAAACTACGCGCATCCATCTTGGCGCTCATGCCAATGCCCGCGCCGATAGAAAGCCCCATACCCAGCGAACCGGTCGCGGCCTCTGTATACGCAAAGCGACGCGTGGGATGACCCTCGAGCGCTGAATCAAACTTACGATAGGTAGTCAAATCTTGTTCAGAAAGAACGCCCAATTCTTTGTAAACCGCATACAAAAGTGGCGACGCATGCCCCTTGGACAAAATAAAGCGATCATTATCAGGGTTTTTTGGATTTTTTGGGTCATAACGCATAGCATAGAAAAAAACTGCTGCTACCAGATCAGCGGCTGAAAAAGCCGATGTCGGATGGCCCGACTGAGCAAGACTCGTCATAATCAGCGACGAAATACGCATATTGTACGCTTTGTGCTCCAAAAACGCTTTTATTTTGTGCATACGCTCCCCAACTCATTTTTAATACATCATCACAAAACATGAGTGTAGCACACCACTCTTTTGAGTAAAAACAAAAAATAAAATAAGACCGCCAAGTCAGTTGCTTAGTATAACACTGATCGAGCAACCCGACTAAAGTAAAAAAAGCTATTCTTATTTATATGCCCGAAAAAGCTGCATACAGACAAACGCGGCCAGAGCCGGCGCAATGACTTGGGTAGAAGGGCTTACACAGGTACTCCCCTCGTTTGACAAACAACTGGAGGAAGATAGAAAGCGTGGGGGGCGTAATAGAAGATGTAGGAGATGCAAAATTAGTTTGTATTGGTGCTGGCCGAGACTTTTCGTGCGTACGCAAAGAACCAATAACCCCTGCACGCTCATTTTTTTTAAGCTCTTGGCAAGTCACATGTTGAACAAAACCTGATGCAACATTCTGTTATTCATTGGCCAGCGTTGTTACATAAGGTACAATGCGCCCGCCCCGGCATGGAACCTGCCATCGGAACTATACACGGTAAAACTGGCACCCCAGAAGGCATCATACATACCCTGCTTCCCAAGAGTTCCAGCTCTCGCTCCTGCGCAACAACTTCCTGAGCGAGTAAATTCAAACCACCTTCGAGCTCAACTTTTTTTAGTGTCTGTTCGAGTGTTAATGCATCCGACTGCGCATCAGGTAAAAGTTGCATAACAGTGTTCAGACGATACAACACTGCAGCTACAGCTCTAGCATACCAAGGCCCCTGACAGCGCAACGCCTGTGCACGCTCTACTCCTTGCTCAACAAAATCAAAAAGGCACGCAGCATCTTCGGGCAAAGGATTCCCGGCCAGACAAGCACTTAAACTCTTATTGCGCGCTGCTACAGTTGCCGCCTGAGCAAATAAGCCATTAAAACGTAACACCTGATCAATCTGCTGGCCCTCAGCAATCATCTGCTGGATACAAGCAATCATCTCATCATGAGACCGTTCTTGCTGATTATTCATAGCCTGAAGAATACAAAAAATTGGAAGCATTAAAAAAAGAAAAAAAGAATTACGCATATATTCCCAACAACAAAAAGTAAAAAAAGAGTAAAGAAATACGTTGGATAAGATAACTTAATCTGGCATAAAAAACAATTACCCACCAATCAAAAAGGCGCACAGAATTTCCGTGCGCCCATATAGGCACCAAACAGAAAGCATCGAAAGCTCTATTATTTTTTCTCGTTTTTACGTCGCCATTCATCTTTATGTGCACTAGTAATCACTTTACTAATATTTTGAGCGCCGCGAGACATTTTTTTACGCGTTGATTCCATCAAGCGTTGCCAGTACTCTTTCACTTTTGCAAATTTTGTCTTCATTATGCCCCCTTCTTTTGAGCAATAAATTTTTACACCGGCCTCTAGATAGGTCATATCTCTCATGTCACTTTCAGTGTAATAAAAAAAAATGCGTAAAAACAAGCATTTTCCTGACAAACAGATCAAAAAAAGGTACTCTTTCTCATGCCTGTTCTTTTTTAAAAATGTGGCTTTTTTATTAAGAGAAATAACTTTCAGAATTTTGAATAATAGCATCCTGCTAACATATACCCAATCTCCTATGAGTAAAAACAGTGAAGAAAAAAATAAAAGCACTCAAAAACTGGCTCCTGAAAGCCTTGCAACTCCAATTTTTTCTCACACTCATATCGCTTCCCCTACTCATCTGGTGGGGACTGCCGCTTTCACTCTTGAGCGTTGTTGGCAACCTTATTTTTAATCCATTAATCACTCTCTTTCTTTTCTTGGCATCACTCACCTTTTTTACCGAACTGCTTCATATTCCCAATGGGCTTCTGTGTAGCGCACTGGAACATACCAGCTCCCTTTGGCTTGCCCTCATTACCGTCGATGCGCACCCCTGGCTCCTGGGATTAGCCCGCGTTTCTTGGGGGCTTATCCTCGCACTCCCGATAGTCACTTTGGGCGTTATGCATTACAAAAAAATAACTACCCCGCTCTCTAAAACAGCGCTCCTTTTTGGCCTACTCATTGTTTTTTGTACCTATCTAACTTTCATGGCCCGCATACAAGCACCCCACTATCAAGAGCTTGCCTGCAATCACGGCCACGTCGCGCTCCTTTGTGAGCACAATACAGTAGCATTGATAGATCCGGGAGTTATTGGACAACGTATAAACTGCTCTAGTTGGATAGAATACACCCTCATACCCCATCTACAACGCACGACGGGAAAAACAACCATCGAATACGTGGTTGCATTACAACCCAATGTACTTACCTTTCAAGCACTCACGACCCTTATGCAGAAAGTTAAGATTGGCACACTCTATTGTACCACTGGAGAAGGAAATCCTTCATGGCGCTGGTTTGCCGCCTGGGAACTTCTCCAAAAAACAGCCCGCGACAAAAATACAACCCTTATAGAGCTCTCAAATTTGCCCCATAGCATCACACTCGCTCCAGACTATGCATTGGCATTATCCCCCTGCGCAACTTTTTTCAAACGCGAAAATCTCCGCCTTCCTGTCTATTGCGTGAGGGGAGGATGCGGCACAGAAGCATTCACAATATATCCCTACGCCTACGCCAAAAAGATCATCAAACAGATGCGTAGGAATTCAAAATAAATAACTACACCCGATCAATTGACAATACATACCCAGCTCTTTTATGCTTCGCTTGAAAAACTTATTAAAAATCAAAGCTTAGCCTGAAAGGATTCCATGAACATTAAAAAGATTGCGCTGGTAATCGCACACCAAGAATTTCAACCCGTTGAATATGCACATACCAAAAAAGAGATCGAAAAAGCTGGCTATCATGTATTGACCGTGAGCAATGCTCCCGGAACAGCAATGGCCACCGATGGTACCAAAGTCGCCATCGATTGTACGCTCGATGAAGTTAAGCTACAAGATCTTGCCGGCATATTTTTAATTGGCGGATCAGGGGCACTTGATGACCTTGACAATAATCGCACACATACTCTCATGCAAGAAGCTAACAATGCAAATATTCTCATTGGTGCAATTTGCATTTCCGTACGAATCTTAGCCCGTGCCGACTTACTCGCCAACAGAAAAGCTAATGGATGGGATGGCGACAGCGCGCTTGATGAAATTTTTCAAGAACATGGCGTCACCCGCAGCAACAAAGACGTGGTGATCGACGAAAATATCATAACGGCAGTTGGACCACAAGCCGCAACAGAATTCGGGCAAAAAATTGTCGCGCTTGTACATGAACAAGAGCGGTTAGATATGGAGAAAAAGCGCCGCTATTAATTCTCTGATTAGTATCACACATAAATCCATGGTGTGCCCGGCACATACACCGAGCACACCAATTTTTTACCCGCCAACACATTTTTGCCACTCAGTTCCATCAATTATAGAGCCCTCCAGATGGGAAAACCTTAAGAACCCTTCAAAAAAATCTTGTCATAAAAACCTCTTTTAAAAACCGACACCTATCCAGAAGTAAACACTATCTATCCACACAATCATTGTTTTATTGCGTTAAATTTAACTAAACTTAAAGTAGAGTGTTATGTTTTAAAAGGGGAGTCTATTTATGAATAAGAAAATCATTGCACTCTGCGTACTCGCAGCAGGTGTAGCTGCTTCTCTCTGCCTTGTCGCCCGTGATGGCGGCGGACATGGCGGTGGCCATGGTGGCGGCATGGGCAGCCATGGAACCCCTATGGGCAGTGGCGTCAGAAGCTCTGGTATGGATGGTTCCCGCGCAAGCGGCATGCATAGCGGCGGCTTTCAGAGAGGAAGCAGGGGAACCGCCATCAGTCATACCGGTGCACAAATGGGAATAAAGACTGCTCCGCATGGCACCTCACGAATCTCTCCTAAAACCTCCCCTTCCCGATCTGGTGCAGGATTTACACAAAGGAGGCACCGCGACGGCCAATGGGCTCGACATGGTTCCTACGGACACCATGGCAGACATGGCCATTACTGGAAACATCATCGCAATTGGTATCCAGGAAACTTCTGGACTTTAGGTTGGGGATATCCATGGTGGTGGGATCGCCGCGTATGTATTGACACCTTTGGCTTTGAAGCTCCCTTCCAATTCTGTTTTGACCAGCCGGACCTGTATTACTGGTGGTATCGATAAAAAAAAGAAGGAGGGCTCAGGTTCTCTTTCCTTTTAAAAAGGATAAACCATGAATAAAAAATTAATTGCCTTTATCTTCGCACTCAGCTCATTGACATTACCTGCTCTTGGACGCGGTGGAATACACCGTGGTGGCGGCCATGGCGGTGGTCACGGTCATCATGGTGGTGGACACCGTGGTGGCGGACACGGACATCATGGCGGACGTAGCTACCATGGCGGTGGCTATGGCGGTTATGGATGGGGTGTAGGCGCAGGAATCGCGACCGGTGCGCTTGTCGGCGCTGGTGTTGCTGCTGCAGCTTCGAGTCCTACGGTAGTTGAACAACCAGTACCCTATCCAGTACCGGCAAATCAGCCTGCTCCTTATGGACAACCAGCATATCCGCAAGCTCCATATGGCCAGCCTCCGGTATATGAAAATCAACAATACCTACAACCACAAGGCTACACACCTCAACCGGGATACGCACCTGCCTATCAACAACCAAAATATCAACAACCTCCTGCTCTAGAAAACCAAGCGCCAGCAACACCTGCTTTGGGTGGTTGAAGTGGTTGAAGAAAGGCATACCATGTTAAAAAAAAGCATAGTTCTGATCCTCATCGCGATTGCATGCGCACTGCCAATGGCTGATCTATCAGCCCGCGGCGGCGGCGGCCACGGCGGTGGCGGATTCCATGGTGGTGGCGGTCGAGGCTTTCACGGCGGCGGTTTTCATGGCGGAGGTCGCGGTTGGGGAGGTCGTGGATGGGGCGGCAGAGGTTATTGGGGCGGACGCGGCTGGGGTGGTTATGGCGGCTGGGGATGGGGCGGCTATGGCCTTGGACTTGGCTTTGGTCTAGGTTGGGGTTGGCCATACTACGGCGGCTGGAGCTGGCCTTACAGTTATTGGGGTGGTTACCCATGGTGGGGCTATCGTAACTACAGCGCTTATCCATGGTGGGCCTATGGTTACCCTTACGGTTATCCCGCCTATCAAGCTCCCGCATATCAAACGCCATACGAACAACAACCTCAAACGCCTGAGTATGTACGCGATAGCACCGGACAAACGTTTTGGGCAATAACTAATCAGGCGCCCTTTACCATAAAAGTAGCAACTGATCGTGAGGTTGTCGTACTCAATCCTGGCGAACAAAAATCGGTCTCTCGTGGCTTTGACTTTACCTTCACGGCAGAAGGTGGCGGCGCATCGCGGCAGTTTTCTTCACGCGATCACACGATTAACCTCGATGCCTCCAGCTTTGGTATGCATCAGCGGAGACCAATACAGCCAGTCCATCAGCGGGTAGATCCGGCTTATTTGACCATAGATCCGTCAGCAACAGAACTGCACCAGGCACAAAAAACTATGCAGAAAAAAACTCACCCTAAAACCATACTGAAACCTGAAATGGTGAAGTAGAAAAAAATGAAATAACAAAAAAGGAAGTTAGAATGAAGAAAATAGTACAAACAGCCGCATTTATAAGCATCTTGGCAACACTCACTGCCTTACCTGAAGTCGGCGTTGGCATCGGTTTTGGCGTCGGTGGGGGCTATCCTTACTATGGCGGATACCCTTATTATGGCCCTGGCATAGGAATCGGTGTTGGCTTTGGGCCCAGTTATCCAAAAGGGGCGCTTGACTATAAGGGTCGTGATTATTGGCGCATTGACAACAATGCTCCATTTCCTATCACCGTCCAATCAGATCGCAGCAGTAAAACAATTCGCCCAGGCAAACGCATGGTCAAACTCCATCGCTTCAGTGACTTTAATTTCATGGTCATGGGCGGCGGCCGTCACAATAAAGTTGGCAGCTTAGACCACAACCTCTCCATAGGGCTTGATCAGCACGGCAATTTACAGATAATCAACAGCTGGAATCAATAAAAACTAGGAGATGGGCACATAAAGGGCCATTATCGCACTTATCGCGATAATGGCCCTTCAAATCTACCCTGCGCACGCACATGGTTGGGGATGGGGGCCAGGAATAGGATTTGGTATTGGTTTTGGCGACCCTTATCGGGATGGTTACCCGTACGGGTACGGTTATGCGCCCTATGGCTATGCGCCATATCCGTATGGTTATCCGGTATATCCTGCTGCGTATCAAGCTTATCCTGCCGGCTATCGAGGCCCAGTAACACTGCCTGAAAAGCAACAGGATGAGCCTCAAGAACATATATACCAACAAGACATACGTGATGCAAAAAAATGCCCAACACCCAATGAAAATACGGGATAAGGCTCACCCGCAATTATTGAATTCCTTCTTGCTAAATGAGCCAAAGTAGATAAGATACCCTTGGCTATACCCCTCTGCACATAGCTGCTTTTTGGGGAAACACAAAAAATAACAGCATTACTCATCAATGCGGAAGCTGATGTAAATGCAAAAAACAAATATGGCTATACCGCCCTTGAGTATGCCTCTGATACTGAAACGAAGCGGGTACTTGAACAGGCGATGCATCAGAATACCCCTAAAGAGTAAAAAATAACTCATTTTTGCGGGGGACAGGCCCAACAAAGCGAGGATTATTGCTTGCTAAGCAGTTTTTTGACAGCTTTCGCTCTTTAAAACCCCTCTTTACTACAGAACACTGAGCACCAGAAGAATTTTGACAGATAGAAATTATTTTGGTACCATAAACCATGAATTAAAAAGCATTTTTATAAAAAAAGCTTACCTAAAACCATACGCTTACCAAAATAAGCCCTTGGGAAAAAAGATTTATGGAGATTATGATGCTAAAAATAAGAGCCGTATTACTCGCATTATGCACCCTGCTGGCAGCAGTACCGCACCTTAATGCTATGAAAAACGAAGCGCCTAATAAAAAGACACGCAAACGCCCTTCCCGCTGGGATCAAGAAATACCCGTTTCAACAATCTTGGCAAACCAAAAGCAGCTCAGCCAAGAACTCGTTAATGCCGCACGTACGGGCAATCAACAAGAGATGCAAAATCTGTTAAACCAGGGAGCCGATCCCAATGTCCTGTCCCTCGAAGGGGAACTCCCCCTCATTGTAGCTGCATGCCATGATCACGAGAATGTAATGCTCACGTTATTAGGCTTTGGCGCCAAAGTGGACATGAAAGACAGGCAAGGACAAACAGCCCTATTAGCCGCTTCAGACAACTCAAGCATCAATGCCCTTGCCCTCTTGCTAGCAACGGAAGCACATGTAGATATAAAAAACAGCGACAATAAAACAGCACTGGATATAGCCCTCAGCCATGGCAGCAACCAAAAAGCATGCCTATTCCTTCTCATGGCAAAAGAAAGACAAAAAAAGAGTCCTTCCCACCACACAGCACCCGAACAACCAGTTAGTGCGCCATTAGCCTCTCAGGCTGCACCAAGCTCTGATATGGATATGTGCGTAGAAGAAGATACAAAAGTATTTCAAGAAAATACCAAAAAAGCATCTTTATCTCACGCTATCGTAAAACATCGTAAAAAGAGAAAATCGCGCGTCAATCATCAGGACGTAAAAGGATGCACTGCGCTGCATAAGGCTTCAAAAAGCGCCTCTGTAGAAACGATAAGCCAATTATTAACTGCTGGCGCTGATCTATACCTTACTGATAACGTACAACGAACCCCCCTGATGTATGCGGCAATCAGCGAAAACATTCCAGCAATCAAACGACTACTACAATCAATTCCTGATCAAACAATGCAAACATGCTACCTGAATGCAAAAGATATTGAGCATAAAACGGCCCTCGATTGGGCAGCATATAATGGAAAGGCTGCCGCCATTGATGCATTAATTGCACTGGGAGCTGACAAAACACTCACCGATAAAAAAGGTAAAAATTCACTCCATTGGGCAGCATATAATGGACATACGGCAGCAGTAGCCCGACTCATAGCAAACAATGTCTATGATACCCCTGATAGAGAAGGACGCACGGCACTTCACTGGGCATCGGCTCATGGATACCCAGACATAGCCACTCTGTTACTCGCTGCCGTACAAAATGAGCAAAAAATGGCGTATCTCAACCACCAGGATAATAAAGGAAAAACCCCACTTTTTCTGGCCACACAATACGAACATGCTCCCGTTATCACCGTACTCCGCAAGTATGGAGCCGCTGACATCCCTACTTTTTATGGAGAAACAGCGATAGCTGCTGCTGCAAAAAGAAACAAAAGAAGCACCCTTGAGACACTCATGGAAACAGGCCTTCAAGACATTCCCGATGGCGTCGGGAGAACCGCGGTATCATATGCAGCAGAAGCAGGTCGTCTACAGACAGTAAGAACATTGTTAGAAAACGGCGCACACGATATTCCAGACTACCAAGGAAAAACGGGACTCACGTGGGCACTTGAAAGTAATCAATTTGGTACAACCCGCGCCTTATCAGACTATTGGCAAAAAGCTGCACCCCTGATACTCCAGCAGGCTGACATAGATAGAGATGCGCTGCAAAGCGCTGAAGAAGAGTTCGCCAATGCCATAGTTAAAAAACGCCATATACAAGACCCTGAAAACGATACCCATGGAGAAATCTTATGATCTACCGTAATCGCACACTCATCACTGTGCTTACTCTGTTAGCCACTACAGCAGTAAGCGCAATGGAAATTAAAGAAAATAAAGACAATCCCAGAAAACGTACAGCACCGCTGTCTGAGTTAGTAAAAGAAAACAGCACCACACAAGCAGCCCCCAGCGATGCAGTCGTAGACTCTTTATGCGATCTTGTTTCCGCACTTAAACTTGCTGCAAGAAAACCTCTTGCCCCACAAAAAGAAACACCGCAGACGAGTTCTCAAATTCCCACCATAACTGACAAGGTTATGGAATCGTTGTGCACCGTTATCGCCAACGTCACTCTGGCTGAAAACACCCCGGCAGAACCAAACGCCCAAACACGTACTGATAAAGCCCGCGCTACCGCCACAGACATACGCGTCATCGATGCACTTAACACGGTATTTACCGCACTCAATCTGTCAGCTAACGAACCCGAACAAGGGCCTAGCCAAGAATCGCCAGCACTGAAAAAAGAAGCGCTCGTTATCCTTGACCAAGATGCTAATGCTCAACTAGCAGCACAATTAGGCCAATCATTGCTCCGCCAACGGGATCATGCCCATGCACGTGCGTACCAGGAATACCAAGAAGCTGAAAATGCTGTTGTCGCATCGCTCTGTAATTTAGTAAGCAAAATTCAACTCACCAACCATACCCAAGAACTCATCGACCAAGCAAAACGAGATAATTCTGCCCTGTTTTGGGCAGCAGAAGAAGGCGCATTACAGGATCTGTGCACCCTGCTTTATAAGGGCATTAATCCTAATTTCATCTATCAAGGAACAACACCGTTAATCGTCGCGGCAGGAAACGGCCATATTTTTTCCGTCAAGGCATTATTGGAAGCCGGTGCGAGCGTAAATCGCACCAACGATAAGAGACAGACAGCCCTCTCTTGGGCAGCAAGCCATGGACACGCTGATATCGTCCCGCTATTGCTCGCACATGGCGCGCACGACATTCCTGATTATGAAGGTAAAACCGCACTTTCATGCGCCATTGACCATCACCATCACGACATTGCTCACGGCTTGTCACTCTATTGGGGCCAGATGATGGCTGTAGCCATCACCAATGCATATGTGCAAAACCTCTCACGCCGATAACAACACCGCCCGCGCTGGCGCGCCATCAAGGCCAATAACATTCAGGGGCAAACAGACAATCATGTAGCGCCCGGGCTCGACATGCGCCAAACGCAATCCTTCAATGACAACTATCCCATTACTCATAAGTTCACTATGGGTGGGATGCCCCGGCTGATTTCGTTCGATGCCCAGATAATCAATTCCCACTGCTTTTACTTTTTTTTCGACTAAATACTGCGCACCCGTATTCTCTATATACACAAAATTGGAATTAAATGGTGCTGTCGGTTCCTGGTAACTGTTAGTAGTTTTGCATAAGACGATATCACCGTCTTTAATTAGATCGGCATGTTCCTGCAATTCTTGGCTGGTAATTTTTTCGAGCACCATCGTTAAATCGAGAACCACACAATGCCCGGAAAAACTCTCCAGCGAGAGCCGATCAATTGTCTTACCTTCTTTGAGCATATGCACAGGCGCATCAACATGGGTACCACTATGTGAAGTCATCCAGATGGCGCTTTCGCAAGCACCATCACGATCAAATTCTTTCAGCGACTCAATGCGTACTGATGGTCTATCTTTATACCCGGTCGTGTTATTGCTTAATGGCCAGCTGATATCAATCATATTCACCCGTGTTCTTTCAAAATTTTAAAGCCCTAGAGCTTTTTGACTGCATGCGCACCAAACTTATTCCGGAGAAGCGCAATAATTTTTGTCATATAATTACCACCCGTTTGGGCCGACCACTTACGCGTCTGTACCGCCACGGCAATCACTGGAGCAGGAAGCTTATTTTTTTGCGCTTCATCGACCGTCCACTGTCCGGTGCCCAGCTGCGCCACCTCGCCAGAAATATCTTTTAACTCCTGGTCTTGTTTGAAAATATCATGCGCAAGCTCCAAAAGCCAGGAACGAATTACCGCGCCATGCTGCCAAATACGGGTTATCTCAGCCAAATCTAAGTTTTCTTTTTTAAAGGAACCTTCCTTGATAAGCGCAAAACCCTCTGCGTACGCCTGCATCATGCCATACTCGATGCCATTGTGAATCATTTTTACATAATGTCCGGCGCCAGAAGGCCCTACATACCCCATGCCCTCTGGCACAGCAAGAACACGAAGTGCAGGTTTAATTTTTTCGTATGCTTTTTTATCGCCTCCCACCATGAGAGAAAAACCATTCTCTCTGCCATGCACACCACCAGAAGTGCCACAATCAACAAAGAAAATACCGTGCGCATCACAGAGGGATGCGCGTCGTATCGAATCGGTAAAATGGCTATTGCCCCCATCAACAATAATATCGCCCTTTTTCAAATGCGGCATGAGCGAGGCGATCGTATCGTCCACCGGTTTTCCTGCCGGCACCATAAGCCAGATAATTCTATTTGTGCGCGTCACATCTTCAAGCGTGCAAGCTCGCTGCGCCTTCCCTTTTGCAAAAGCCTCTCCCATTTTTTCAAAATCGCTGAGCGATTGCTCACTCAAATCAAAACCAGTAACATCATATCCCGCATTAAGCAATCGATACGCAACCGCTTGCCCCATACGCCCTAAACCAATCACCGCTATCTTCATGAACGCCACCTAAAGCCATGCTTGCGCGCAAATTGTTGAGCCTCCTTTGGACCAGTGCTTCCTTTGGCATAGGTATAAAGCGGCAACTGCTTGGCGCGAATGGCATCAATAAGTTTCCAACACGATTCTATCTCATCAAAACGAACGGATACAGACTGCTCACCATGAATCACCGCATCGAGCAATGCTGCATGCGCCGTCGGCATACTTTGCTTGTAGTCGCAACTGTGACAATATTCGAGCGTCATAGGAATCCATTCCATGCTATGCCCTGGTTTACGCGCATTAAGCGTCAGCATAAAAGATTCTTCAGGACTAATACGTATGGTAAGATAATTGGATTCACTCGGACAATTTTTGGTTAACAAGCAATCAACTTGTTTGAATTTTATATGAATCACTGTTTCTCGCTTGTTCAAACATTTTCCCGTCTTCAAATAAAAAGGCACCCCTGTCCAACGGGGATTATCTACGGTTAAATAGAGTTCAGCAAAGGTCTCGGTGGTAGAACCTGGCGCAACAGATCCTTCATTGCAATATCCTTCATATTGTCCCAGCAGACCATCAACAAAATGCACCTGTTCTAAAACTCGCGCACGCCGAACCCGAATAAAATCGCCTTCAAGTTTTTCTGGCGCTTCCATCGCAATCAATGCAAGCAACTCAAGCATATGGTTTTGTACCACATCGCGCAATGCGCCATACTTATCGTAATAAAGCCCCCGCCGCTCCACACTGTCTTGCTCACTGAGAATAATCTGGACATTGTCGATGTAACGATTATTCCACAGTGGTTCAAAAATACAGTTGGAAAAACGTATAAGCGCAAGGTTGCTTACCAAGTCTTTGGTCAAAAAATGATCAATACGATACACCTGATGTTCATCTAAGAGCTTCTGTATGCAAGTATTCATGGTATGCGCTGAGGCAAGATCATGGCCAAATGGTTTTTCGTACACCATGCGCTGCCAAACGGTCTCTTTTTCATCCAGTTTTCTGATCAAACCAGCGGCAGCACTCTGTTCAGTCAATTGGCAAAAGAAGGTGGGCGCACAGGCACAGTAGACAAGGCGATTGCCAGGAAAGCCCCGTTTTTTTTCTTCTTTTTCCGCCAAGCGAGCCAATGCTTTAAAATCTGCGGCAGACGAAAAATCAAGACGCTGATAGTACGTATTTTTAACTAAAGAATCCCACGCAGGTTCTTGTACTGGTCCGGCAACGTATTGTTTTGAGTCTGCTAAAATTGCCGCACTGGTGGTATCTTCAATAGCGCCGCCCACCACGAGCATATCGTGTACCCGCTCTTGCGCTAACAGCGTATACAGGGCAGGAAATAATTTTTTTTTCGACAAGTCACCCGAAGCACCCAATATAATAACGGTAATTCCCTTATTCATGGCTAAGAATCTTTCGTGTTTCTTGTTTATAAAGCTCTACTTCTGGTTGATCAAAAGGATTAATATCAAGCAAAAATCCAAGATATATAATCTCAAACATTTTGATTTGTATCAACTGTCCCAGATAATATGCCGTTTTTTCCGGAATTGAAAAGGTCACAAAAGGCATCTCTTGCTTTAGATAGGCTATCCGCACACCTTCTACAATTGCCTGCATAAGCTCATGATATGTTTTTCCCTGGAGTTGACGCTCCAGTTTAGTAAGCACTTTGCGTTCTATATCTCGCGGCACCACAAGGTTTGCCTTATTTGTATCGACTGTCACAAACGTGGTAAAGCGGTTAAGCGGGCCACCCAAATAGAGCTGCGCGACCGAATGCAAATCAGCCGTTGCCTGTGACACGGTCGGAAGCATTCCCGTACGCACAAGCCCACCATCACGATCATACATTTTGCCCACACTTTCAGCCATTAGCTGACGATACCAAAGGCCAAAGCCCGCAAAGTCAACGCTGCATAAGAAAGTATCGTGTATATTTTTTCCTGAAAAGTAGTGCTCTTTTAAAAGCAAAGCGCTCAATGCCGCCTTATTATGAGTAACCTCAATGCTCGTACAAGGAGCTACAACCTGAGCAGCGCCCGCCAAAAGCATTTCTAAATCGATATTCAGTAAACCTAAAGGAAATAATCCTACCGGCGAAAAAACCGAATAACGGCCACCAACACGCTGGGGAATATCCAAACAATCAAATTCTTCCTGTTGCGCCAGCTCCCAAAGAGGAGAACCATAATTGGTGGTTAGCACAATCGCCTCACGATACGTTTGCGGATAATACTGCTTAAGCAGGTACTCAAATAGCATAAAGTTGGCAATTGTCTCGGTAGTAGCACCAGACTTGCTAATCACATTAAGAATAATCTGATGACCCTGCTGCAACTCCTGCTCAACAAGAAGATACACATCATAGGTGTAGTCCGCATCAACTGAATCGACATAATAGATTTTCAGATCAGGCTGCTGGGCGTTATACTGCGTACCTAATAATGCCTGCTGCACTGCCAGAGTGCCCAAATGAGAACCCCCAATACCGACTACCACAAGCGCTGTTGGCCGCAACGCTTTTTTAGCATCAACTACGAGTTGTACTTTCTCCAGCATCTGCGTATCAGCAGGCAGATTAACTGAGGCATAATCAGTTGTATAACCACCAGCTAAGGTAACTTCTTGTAAGCGCTCGATCTCGGGGACTAGAAATCGCATACCCAGCTGAAAATCAGCAGAAGAAAGCCCACCTGTATTTTCATACGAAAAATAGATCTTTTTCATTACAGAAACTCCACACTCCAAGCATTATTCACAGAGCCCTTGAACCCGCATATATTCCGCTGCGCCATAGAGGCTCACATCGTAATCAGTTACTACATACACAGGTATTTGCATGAGAATGTCATGCATTTTCCCACATGAGGTAAATTCTTTCATAAACCTCTCTTGCTCAAAAAGAGGCAAATTTTTTGAAGCAATACCCCCGGCAATATAAACCCCCCCCAAAGCAAGCGCATCCAGTGCAAAGTTTTTTGCACAACGCGCATATAATTGCGAATATAATTCAAATGTGCGCCAGCTATGGTCATCCATGTGTCTACTTTTAAAAATTTCATCAGGAGCGAGACCATTGGCGGTTAACTGCGGATTCGATTTGATTTGATTATTTTTTGATTTAAAAAATGAATAAAGCCTTTGAATTCCTGCCCCAGAAAGTATCTGCTCCCAAGAAACCGGACAGGTAAAATTTTCTTTTTGTTGGATAAAACGAATAAGCTCAAGATCAAGTTCATTATGCGCCACAAAATCCGCATGTCCGCCTTCGGAAGCAACAGGGATATAGTGATCATGTCCCATGTGCCAAACGAGAATGCATTTGCCCAAGCCAGTACCGGCACCCAAGACCGCACGATTAGCAAATTGCTCCGGACTGCCATCATTGACTTTAGAAAGACCCTCAGGAGTGATAAGACGAATCCCAAAGCCTATCACTTCAAAGTCATTGGTAAGATGCACACAATCAAGCGTTGTCTCTCGCACCAGTTCTGCTGCATCAATGGCAATAGATAAATTGGTTGGTTTAACATAGGTGCGACTTTTTTGAATAACGCCAGCAGCAGCGATACAGGCAACCTTAATCTCCAGTTGATAGGTATCTCGCGCTTGATCAAGAACCTGGCGCACCACATCAGTAAAGCGGGTTATGTGCTGACTTTTAAAATGAACTGCGTACAGCAAGCGTGCTGCACCCCGCACATTTATAAATATGCCAAAATTAGCGTTTGTGCCGCCAATATCGGCTACTAAGTATGCCCGTGTTTTGGTGGGCACAGGATCAGTGTATATTTTTTCGGTAAACGGCAACATGAAGCACCCTCATTATCTTTTTGGGTATGCAAAAAACTACTTCACTACCATACTATTGCACAAACATCTTTTCCTATAGTTTGTTAAAAATAGTACTTCGCCGTATTATTTACCACCTATAACTCAATGCGCTGGAAAAACTCGATCGCTAATTTGAAAAAAGAAAAAGCTAAAACACTAATAAGACAGTATATGCTGCCCTTCGGCTCAATCATCACATTATACATTAGCTTCATTTGCTTTGACAGACAAAGCTGACTTGTCATCTAAAACAACATAAGGCATGAGGTAACGTCTCGGTTTGACAATCAACATTCTTTCAAGCGTAGGATTCTTAATTCTAGCGTAAGATGTGCAAGCACCGATACACATGCCACAGACGGTGCCCCCAAGAACCACCGAAGAAGCCGCAACATCTGGCACCAAAAAGAGTGAGCCCAATCCTACACTCAGGCCACCACATCCGCCCAAGCAAATCTTATTACAGCAACAAAACGACCTCTGCTGTTTCTGTAAGTCATCTCGGTGAGCCATAAGCCAATCACGGGCAAGAGACGGAAAACCATGATGGTCTATATCACTTTGAATATCTGCTAACATATCAAGGACTTCAATATGCTTTTTCCAAGGAAAACAGCAACAAAACCGCTCCTGCTCGGATTCGTTTTTTGCAGCAAGCGCAAGAATAAGCTCCCTCAAATGGTGCCAATCTTTAAAATTTTCTTTTCCACCAACTGATACATAGGACTTATTGCACGCATCGTCAAGACTTTCAAACTCCATTGCATGGAGCACTTGGCCTAAACTAAGTAGAATAAAACTTATCAATAACGATTTTATATACATAAAAAATCCACTACATACTTGAAAAAAGACTAGGTTCTGTTGAGTTTTTAACGTAACCATATCAAAGTTCCTACAAAAGCCAAAAAAGAAGCGAAATTACGAGCAGATTTATCAAATCGAGAAAATATCCTACGGAAGTGCTTAATTTTTGAGAAGAAGCACTCAATGGCACAACGCGCTTTGTAAAGATGTTCGTCATGGGAAAGATCACCTTTTCTATTCGATCTGAATGGTATCACTGGCTCGCAACTTTGTTCTTTTAGTTGTACGCGAAGTTCGTCTGAATCATAACCTTTGTCTCCAAGGACATGCGCATTGTAAGTATCAGATACAAGTGCAGATGCCTGTGTAATATCGCCACGCTGTCCAGGTGTGATAATAAATTTTAGTGGGTTTCCAAGCGCATCAACTTTCGCATGAATTTTGCTGGTAAACCCACCTTTGCTTCTACCGAGCACTTCTTCGGCTTGTTTTTCTTTTTTATATCCGGCAGCACAGGGATGGGCGCGTACTATAGTTGCATCGATCATTATCCATTCTAAATCAGGATCTTGAGCACAAAACTTAAGCATTCTCTCCCAAACTCCTTTTTCTGCCCATGCGTTAAAACGTGCAAATACACTATTCCACTTTCCGTATATGGTCGGCAACTCTCGCCATTGAGCTCCAGTTCGAGCCATCCAGAAAATACTTTCTATAAAATTTTTGGACTTTGTTTCGCTGCCTGAGTAGATTGTTTTTTCATTTTTTAAAAAACAAAAAATTTTGTTCCAAGCAACTTCATTGATATACTCTTTTTTCATGATAGCGCCGATTGTTAGGATTGTTTGCTGCAAACTACTTTCGGCGTTATCATAGCTCAAAAATTTCGAATTTCTAAAAACTCAACAGAACCTAAGTAGGCGCCACTCTTTTTTTATAAGCTACACAAGCAGGTCATCACATGGGCCGCATACAATTTAAACCTTAACAGCACCGTGCAAGTCTCCGTAGGGATCAGTTTCAGCACCATCAAGTATCAGAGCATCCAACAATGAAATGATTCTTTCATTATGCTCACGCAGTTTTACTGCCCTTTGCTCTCGGGGCAATTGCTCGGTCACCGCATAAAGTCTCGATCTATAGTCCTTAAGCTTATCGATATGAGTCTCTGACAAAGTATGCTTGTTTGATTCATATTACTTGCCATCTGCGCCACAATCCTTTTTTGGTATCTACAAAAGACTACTTCTCACTCGAAAGAAAATCGATACTACTTACACAAAAAAACGCTTCTAGTATAAGCGCAAAAAGTGACTGTCTCCAAGGCCTAAAGGCCGTGGCTTCCCACCTGAATTATCGGAATCACTGATTTTTTATGTACTCTTGGATAGTTTCCCAATTGACCTGCCCGACAGTTTCGGAAAAATATCCGTCTGCCCAAAAGCTATCTC
>JAJYDS010000031.1 GCA_021777215.1 bacterium | reverse complement strand
CCGGAACACATGATGCGAATTTCTCGTCAGTTCCACGTGCTGTTCTTTCCTTATAATGAGCTCACGCTCATTATAAAGCTATCCAGCACGGGAGCAAGCTCCCGAGATTTTCGCTTCGCTCTTTAAATCGCTCTCTCTCGGGAGTCTTGTATGGCCGCACACATACCATTCTGACACAAAAAACAAGGGGCATCAGTAACACTACCGATGCCCCTTGTAAATCAAAAAAATAAACTACGTCAGGATACGAGCGCTGCTCCTTGGCCTGGCTCACGAGGAGCATATTCTTGATCGCCATCCACCATTACCGCTTTGCTTTCAACCGCAGAATCTTCATGGGATGCTCCTTCATGGGCGCCACTCATTTCCGGAGTAGCGACAGGCGCCTGGCCAGGAAGTCCCGGCACCTGCGGAAGCACGGTTGCTTGCCCGGTAGCCTTCTTAGCAAAAAGACCGCCAAAAAAGCCTTTGGTGATTTGCCACACTGACGAAACCGCTTTTACCGCATAATCCCACACAGCCCCAAACAAGGAGCCAAACCAGCCCAGAACACGACGAACAAATCCCTGTTTTACCTGCGGTTTTTGAACTTGCAGAGACTCTTGCTGGGCGCGAGCCTTGGCAAGTTCATCCTCTTCCATCTTTTGAGCATGTTTTTTTAGATCAACGCCCCGCTCTTTAAGACCCTCCATACCCGTACGCACCTTTTCAATTTGTTCTTGCGCTTTGCTAATCAACTGCTGAAGATAACTACTCAACTGCATACTGATATAGACATGAATATCCTTCATGTTTTGCCAGTAGGTCTCAATACCGTAATACAGGTTATGTGCCTTCTTATCGCTCAGTTCACGGGCAATCGCTTTGAAATTTTGCCACGATTGTTTTTCAAAACCGCGCGCCTGATCAACCACATTCAACACGACAAGCATGGCATCGCTTAGTGCTGCATCAATCTTTTTTATCGACTGTACATCCTGCCTCAACTGTTCAAGAGTTGCGCGTTCTTGTTGCAACGTATCGAGAAAATCACGCTCTTCTTGATCTAATGCTCCTTGCGATTGCCGCTCTTTGTCCATGTATGCAATTAAATCATCGATTGTCTGCTCAATTTTGCCATCTTTAATACCGACCTCTAAATAGAATGGATCAAAAAGATTTTTATCTGCATCAACCTGTTTTTTGAAAAAATCCATACGAAGATCCATAATCTTTTCAAGAAGCGCTTTTACTTTTTCATAACGGTATTCAGCCTGTTCCCAATATTTACGTTTAAAAAGCCAATTGCCCTCAGGCTCATCAATATTAACCGTATCGATGCCAACCAAATCTGAAGCTGTCTCTTTTTTCGACCCGTTACCTGATACTTTTCCATTCTGTTTTTTTGTTTTTTCTGGTTCATCAGGCATCGCTTCAGGGGCAGCTACCACGTGCGTTACAGGAGCAACTTCTGGGCTCTCGGTTTTTGATACAGGTGCAGCAACTGCCCCCGCACTCGGTTGCTCAGAAATCTGCGTGGCTGCCGGCTCAGAGCTCGTGCCAGCAGAAGGAGACTGACCAGCTCCTGCATCAGCTGTGTTAGAAGTGGTGGTAGAAACTTCAGGCGCTTTGTTTTGGTTATTCGCACCTGCCTCTGGCGTTGCCGTAACCGATTGGACAGCATCATTCACTGGCTGCTCGTTTTGCGCAAGCGTTAGCATGTTTTTTGTTGCATAACGACGCTCGGAAACAGACTCAGCATCCTGTGCCAAGGCCGCTACAAAAAAGAGCCCGCATGCACATAATCCTACGGTCATCCTTAAAACGCGTGCTTTACCATACATAAAAATAGTCACTGCAAGCTCCTTTTACTCATCGATTAAAGGTTTTTGGCCAATTCTTTCAGCTCTTCGATGAGTGCTTTTAAAAGCTCTTCAGCTTCCCAAGAGGTGTAGCTCCAGCGCACACCCGAATCAACACGGCAAAGCACTGAACGATCACTTTTTATATCAATAATATCAATACGTACGACATTCATGAGAGGATGCACTTGCGATGGTGCGCGCACCACACCCGCACGCCCCAACACACTGTAGGCCACATTGCCTTCATCCATGAAACAGAGCATCACTTTCTTTTGCCACACCATATTGTGGTAACCGGTATGATCTTTATGGATGGTAATCAAAATACTTTCTAGTCCCTTTGGATAGACACACTGAATGGGAGTTGTGTGAGGTAGGCCCTTTTCAGAAAATGTTGCCAGAACACCAACGGTCTTTTCACTCTTTAATACTTTTACTAAATCCTCAGGGAGTTTTACTCCAACATGTTTTGCCATATAATAATCTCCATAAAAAACTGTTTTTCACTGTATTACACAGAAAGTTCGGCAGCTATCGCATTCTCAACAGCCAATCCTGCTGGCGTCAGAAATAGCCTTCCCGCACAAGACACAAGCAAATTCCCCTGCACCAATCGTGCTATAGTTTCTTGCACCAAGCCTTGCTGAGTCTCCGAGCAACCAGCAAGTACATCTACTAAAGAAACGCCCCTCATATGCCGAAGGCCAAGCATAATCTTTTCTAAACGAACTTGCTCTGGCGTCAATAACTCATCAACCTCGGTTATATATTCACCCCTTTGTATGCCCTGTATATACGGCATTAAGCTTTTTTGGTTTTGATATCTCCGTGTCCCATCAAAGGACCATGCTCCCAAACCAAACCCCTTATATGTTTTGCGCTCCCAATATGCCTGATTATGCTTTGACTCATGCCCTGGCCGCGCAAAATTAGAAATTTCATACTGAATAAATCCGTGCTGTTGCAAAAAATCAATCGACCAATAATACACCGCAAGAACCTCTTGCTCTGCAGGAACCTCACAGCGTCCCGCCCGCACATCACTTTCAAGCCGTGTAAACGGATCCAGCGACAAAAAATAGAGCGATAGGTGCGTTATCGGCCACGTCACAATCCGTTGTAGTTGCAGTTTCCATTCATCCGGTGATACTCCCGGCAACCCTATAATTAAATCAATCGAGATGTCAACAAAGTGATCCGCCAATTGAGGAATTAACCGATATACATCGTCAGCTGTTTGATACCGCCCGAGCGTCTTGAGTACACCATCATTAAGGCTCTGTACCCCAACACTCACCCGAGTGATACCCGCCTGCCTCCAAAGCGCTGGCTGCTCCTTGGAAACAGTCCCGGGATTAACCTCTATGGTTACCTCGTTTCCCTGTTCAAAAATAAATACATCTTTAAGTATACCAAGCATGTCAAGTAGCATATTTGTTGGCCATGTGCTCGGCGTGCCGCCCCCCAGATAAAGCGTCTTGATGGCTTTATCACTCGTATAAGTGCGCGTAAAAAAATCAATTTCGCACATGAGGGCCGCATGATATGTTTGCATATGATCCTCATGACCGGACATGGCCACAAATGGGCAAAACCGACAGCGATAAGGACAAAAAGGCCAGTGCATATACAATGATTTTGTATCCGCAGAACAATCATACGACATATAATTCATAGCTCTTAGTTAAAAAAGAAAACCCTAAAAAACCCTGCGTTTGTTTTCTCAAGAACGCCTGTAGCATATCTTTATCACTAATCATTTTTCGTTTTTTTATCAGAAATCGTTCGCTCTACAAAAGACATACTGCGTTGCAAATCACGCTCTACTTGCTCAGCCACCGCCGAAGCTCGTGCAAACTTTATCAACTCCATGCCCGAAAAAATCTCTTGCAATTCCTGCAATACCGCCGGCGAAAAATGTTCTTGATACAAAAAGTGCAACAACTCCTGATCCGTCTTTGCCTGCACTGGCACGCGATACAGGTGCTGCAAGTATGTTTTTAAAATAGTCGTCACCTGCAGATAAAATTCTTGCGCATGCTCAGAACAAACAAGCTTGCGTTCACGCAGTACCCGCAAATCATGTAATGCTTGCTCTCCCGCAGAGAGCTCTTTTTTACGGTTACGTCTGCGACGCACGAACATACTTATCAATACAATCAAGGCAAAAAAAAGTATGCTCCAAAAAATAATTCTAAACCACAACGTCTGCCAAAAAGGCACATGCCACAGATCGTAAATATCATATAATTCTTGTCCGTGCATACCCATTCCTAATACCGCATGCGCCGTCTAAAAAAGCGAATTAGTTCACCTATAAACGGCTGCGTCGTACTCAACGTCAATCGATCAACGCCATATTTATTAAACAAATTTTCTTGCGCTTGCACTCGCGCAGCAAAAAAAGAATGCAACTGCGCCTGCTTTTTTTTACGCGTATCAAGCACACAGGTATCGCCCGTTTCTGGATCAACAACTTCTACAAAACCTAGCTCGGGCAGGGCGCATTCAAGCGGATCAAAACATGAGATAGCCACGGTGTCATACATACGTGACACAAGAGAAAGATCCCGCTCAAACCCCTGATCTATAAAATCTGAAATCACAAAAAGCAATGCATCTTTTCTTTTTTGTTTTGCCGCATAAGAAAGCGCACAAGAAATAGACGTTTTTTTATTTGTTTGGGTAACCGAAAACAGCTTCTCTAGAATTGCTCGTGTATGCTGTCTGCCCCGCGCTGGGGGAATAAAACATTCTACGCGATCAGAAAATAAAATAAGCGATACGTTATCGCTGCCATAATTGGCGACCAGCGCAAGAACAGCCGCAATCTGGGCAGTGCGATCAGCTTTAAAATGCTCGCCAGAGCCATAGTATTGTGAGGCGGAACAATCAACTGCCAGTATAATCGTACGATTACGTTCTTCGATATACTCTTTAACCAACAGCTTATTCGCACGCGCAGTCGATCGCCAATCGATAAAACGTACATCATCGCCCTGCTGATATTCGCGAATTTGATCGAACTCAAATCCGGAACCTTTTTGGCGTGAACGAGCATCACCCACAAGCGCGCCACTCAACAAGCGACGCGTCTGGATTTCGATGTGACGAATTTTCTGCAAATTTTCCGCACTAATCACGAGCGCCCCCACTCAACCTATCGCCTAAAAAATTCCCTCATTCTTAAGCACCTCGGGTATTACAATCGAACCATCCGGCTGCTGATAGTTTTCCATAATGGCAACCATCAAACGGGGTAACGCAAGCGATGATCCATTCAGCGTATACACAAGCGAAGTCTTATCATCGACGTGTTTTTTATAACGAATTAAGCCTCGGCGTGCTTGAAAATCAGTGCAGTTGCTGCAGGAAGAAACTTCATAATAGGTACCCTGCGGCCCTTGGCCAGGCAACCATACTTCAATATCAAAAGTACGCGCTGAGGCAAACGAACAATCTTGGGCTGCCAACAGGCTAATACGATAATGGAGCCCCAACTGCTGTAAAATATCTTCTGCGCAGGCAACCATACGATCAAGCTCTTGTGGCGCATTTTGTGGCTCGCACATGGAAACCAATTCAACTTTTTCAAATTGACGAATGCGAATAAGTCCTCGTTCAGCTGAGCCATATGCACCGCCCTCACGCCTAAAACAGCTCGTCCAGGCAGTCATACGCACCGGCAGCTGATCCGCCATAAAAATATGGTCACGATACAAATTCGTCAAATTCACTTCCGCTGTCGGAGTCATATAGAGCTTATCTTCGGGAATAGCAAACACCTGATCTTTAAACTTAGGAAAATTACCCGTAACTTCCAATGATTTTTCGTTCACCATATAAGGGGGTAAAATTGGTGAGTAGCCATGCTTCATATTATTTTTGAGCATAAACATAGTCAGGGCATAAAGCAGCTTTACCGCATCGCCTTTGTATAATGCAAGGTTTGCGCCACTCATTTTTGTCGCGGCCTGAAAATCAAGCCAGCCAAGGGCCTCTCCCAACTCAAGATGATTTTTTATAGGAAAAGAAAATGTGGGTTTTGTACCAACCTTTTTGACGACCTTATTGGCCTCTTTTCCTCCCTCGGGCAAATCACGTTCGGGAATATTGGGACATGCTAAATAGAGATCCTGAAAACTTTCTTGCACCCGCTCAAGCTGCTCTTCTTTTTCTTTCAGTTCTTTGCCCACGGCAATAGATTCTTGACGCAGCGCGTCAGTAATGCCTGACTTTGCTTTTTGAGCAAGTTCATTTTTGGAGTGACGTAATTCTTCGACTTTAGCACGCAGTCCACGTACTTGCGCATCAAGTTCAAGTAACTGATTCGCATCAAAACGCGGTTCTTTTTTCTTGAGTAACGCAATAATTTCTTCTGGCGTTTCTCGCAACAAAGCTAAATCGATCATAAAATACTCCGTCTTTTACTATTTTCGGCTCTTGTATTGGCAGATACGCCCTGACTGAGCGGACCTAGCCGAAGTATAAGGATACCAAAAACAAGTAAAAAAGCTGCACTTTTTCTTGAGAAGCAAAAAAGGGCCGCTGAAAGCGACCCTCAAAACTTTCGGGTAAAAGCTTTTTGATTAAATATCAATCACCCAAATTTAACGGTTCTTACGACCTCTCTCAGGTTTTTGCCTGCTTTAAAACGAGGTACACTGACCGCAGGAAGATCAATACGCTGTTTAGTTGCGGGATTGATTCCTTTACGTGCAGGACGGCAAGAAATCCACCAGCTACCAAAACCGGTCAAGGAGACTTTTTCTCCTTTTTTGAGAGTACGCTCAATAATGCGGGTAAGCGAATCAAGAACACGGGTGATGTCCTTTTTGCTGAATTGCGTCTCTTCGCTCAGTGAATTTATCAACTCACTTTTATTCATCGATTACTCCTACTCATGAGGGTTAGTAATGATTAAAACACTGCTTCTGCTTCAACTATCTCTACTCATTTCCAAGAATCTTCGTTACTGTGAATGATTCTTTGTAACATAGAGTAATTCTGTTTATATGTTTGTCAAATAAAGATCCTTAATTTTATTGACTGTGTGAACAAAAAAAATAAAATATCACTATTGTTTCAGAGTGGGACATTTTTACGCATACGCACCAAAAACTAACGCATCAAAATTTTTAGAGCTACAAAAATAAATCCTGTCTCATTAAGCACAGTATAAAAATATTCGTTTTTTGCCCTTTGTTAGGCATACTAAAAAACAACACAATCAAAAAGTGAAAAATTAAAGGATTACGATGCTTGTTGATACCCATTGTCACCTCAATCTCATGGTTAAACAACAATCGGGGCAACAGCCCATGGACAATCTCGCTCTTACCAAACCACAACTTGATGCAATCGCCCCATTTGTGCATGATGCACAACAAAACGATGTCGACACCGTGCTCACCGTAGGCACAACACTCATCGAAAGCCTTAATAGCATTGCCATCGCACAACAGTATCCAGGCGTCTGGGCGATTGTTGGCATACACCCAAGCGATTGCACCCCTGATTGGCAAAGCACTTTTTATGAAATAAAAAAACTAGTCAACGACGCAGAAAAAAACAAAATTGTCGGCATCGGTGAAACTGGCCTTGATTATTACTGGCCAAATTACTATAAAAAATGTCAGCGCGATTCTTTTAAAGCGCATATAGAACTCGCATTAGAATATAATTTAGCGCTCTCTATTCATATGCGTCCGGCAAAACCGCTCCTGGCAGATGGGTTAACAACACCAGCACCTGACTCAGCACAAGACGAATTATTTGAACTGCTACAGCCTTACAAAGGGCAAATCACGCGTGGCGTTATGCACTGTTTTTGTCACGATAAAGTATTTGCTCACGAATCATTCGCCCTTGGATTCGATCTTGGCATCGGTGGCGTCATAACGTATCCTAAAAATAGCGAATTGCGCTCCTTGGTTCAAGAACTCCCCCTTGAAAAAATGGTCCTGGAAACCGACGCTCCTTTTCTCCCGCCGCAAATAGCGCGTGGAACACAAAATAATCCCAAGTATATCGCAACAATCGCCCAATTCTTGGCCGACTTAAAAGGAACCAGTCTTTCCGCGGTGGCGGAAAAGACAACGCATACTGCACAAAAAATTTTTGGTGAAAAAATAACGGAAAAACAACTTTCGTGAGGATTTTGTATGAACCAGTGGTATTATCTTTTGCTTATGATGCCCACAATGCTCTTTGCGGGTAAAACAGAAGATTTAAAAAAAGAAATAAGTTTAAATAGCCCTGAACGATGTCAATCAAGTTTATTTGTTTGTGCAACAGCCGAAGTCGACGCTGATAACATGCCCTGTTTATGTGCCAACACAGTAAATAACACGCAAGAGGAAATGGTCTGCTTGTCGCAGGGACAACCACCCATTATATGCCCCACGCCAATTCGCCATTCGCCCTCTAGCAAAACTGCGAGCGATAAACCAGCAGATGCAGACGACACAACAACACCGCCTCTTTTACTCTTGGACGAACAAGGCTTTTTTGAAAATCTACCAATCAACCAGGACAGTGAGATGGTACAAAAGGCAGAGTCTTTTTCAACCAACAAAGTCATGCCTAACGCTGCATCCAAAGCACCTATTTCTTTACCATACAAAATTAAACCCTATTTTTTCTGTGCGCTAAAAAAGACACAAAACAAAAAGCCTAACTATCTCCCAACGGCTGTGCCCTCTCGGCATAACGAAATACACAAAACGAAGAAAGAGATACACATCTCGCAAGAAAACCCCAAGCTGGACACAAACACAATAAGTACAATGCTTTGTTGTGGTGTAGGAATAGCGCTACAGAAAAAAGATTCCACTAAAAAAAGACTCGAACATAAGTGAAAATGCTCGGCCGCAAGCGACCGAGCTTCAAAACACTTTGAGCTGTATTACTCTTTCTTCCTGAATATCCATTTCCCTAAGTTGGTTTCTAACATATTTGCGAATTGCCTCTTCATTCACAT
>JAJYDS010000030.1 GCA_021777215.1 bacterium | reverse complement strand
GCGTGCATATATTCAAAATCAGGAACAGCTAGATGAAGCTGGATTTGATGTAAGCACAGAGATTTATGTGATAACTGGCAGCCCTTGGGGCTGCTAACAACCGTCAAGCCACCCGCTATGCGGGTGCGTTATGACTTTTTTCAGGTGCTATGCAAGAGGCGATAAAAAACGGTTGTTTTGTTTTGCCGTCTGGGGAGAAAATTCTTGCCTTGCATCATTACGCCTTTGAAGACGGTATGGGTGAAAGTTATTGTGCCAAACTAGATACTGGTTGTATGCTTATGGCTGTGCGTGATGATGCAAAAATAACGTGTTATAAGAAAAGCTTTCAGGGAGGTTCTAAACATAATGCTGAAGAGCCTTTGCATGAAAGTTATTTTTCTACCCTGGCGGCATTTTCACGTCAGAAAAAAAGGAGTAAAGCTGTGACGATCAAAATTAAGATTTTTAGCTGCGTAGCCTTTTTCGTTACGCTCAGTGGCGTTATATTTTTGTTTTCTACTCGAGGTGATTCTGAAGTTGTTTACCGAGGCCAGACAAAAGAGGAAGCCTTTTATTATGTTGCAAGCTTAATCAAATATTTACCTGAGTTTAAAACAATGCCCTATACCGTTTCTTTGCCGGAGCAGAAAGATTTTGAAGAGGTATACCAAACGCCTGCATTGCTTGAAAAGAAGGCGGAGCTTTTAAGAAAAATATTTTATGAAGAGGTTTATGATGCATCCAAGTTTGATGCAACTTTGGAGATTCTGCGGCAAACTGAAGACGTGGTAAAGCAAGCTCTCAAAAAGCTTGCTATTTTGGAGAAGAATTGGGGATTTAAGATTAAAAAAAGATACGACATCGTGTTAACGGTATATGGAACTGGTGGTGAATATCGATGGGAAGATCCTGCAGTTGGCACTGTTTTGGTCAAAGCGGATACGCGAAAAACAGTCAGAGGCTATACTAAAACGATACTCCATGAAATGGTGCATATAGGAATCCAGGAAACTATTGTTAACAAATATAATTTGAGCCACTGGGAAACAGAGCGGCTTGTTGATTTAATCTGCTCAACATATTTAAAAGATCTTTTGCCAGAATATGGGATGCAGAAATCGGCAGATACAAAAATTGATGAGTTTATAAGCGAAGAAGCTATTGTAAAAAACTTACCGGCAGCGATTGAGAGATTTGTAGCCCAGTATCCAAGGGACGGTCAGACTATTCAATAGCTGTTGAAAAGCAGGTAATAAAATGGAAAAAATAATTCTTGTCGATGAAAATGACCAAGTAATTGGTTCTGAAGAAAAGATGAAGGCGCATGAAAATGGGGGAAAGTTACACCGAGCCTTTTCAATATTTATATTCAATAATAAAGGTGAAATGCTCATTCAGCTTCGATCGGTGAAAAAGTATCACTTTGGAGGGCTTTGGACAAATGCGTGTTGCAGCCATCCGAATGAAGGAGAAAACCTTGAAGAAGCAGTTATCAGAAAATTAAATCAAGAATTTGGTTTTACCACCGGTCTAAAAGAATTATTTAGTTTTACCTATAAAGCAACGGATAAAAATACCAGTCTTACCGAACATGAATTTGATCATGTATTTATTGGGGAATTTAATGGTGTGCCGCAACCCTACCCAGAAGAGATAGATGATTTTAAATGGATTTTCATACAAGACTTAGAAAATGAGATTGAAGCACATCCAGAAAACTTTACCCCATGGTTTAAAATCATCATGGAAAAACTGATTAGTTTTAATCCGCTGCTCGAGTTGGATAGAGCAAAAAACTAAAGTAGTGGCTCAATGAGTGTCAGTTTTTAGAGCGATAGTGTTTTGCTTTTTGCGTGATTATTTCCACCACATAACCTCGTGTTTATTGTGGTATAAATGTACCATTTTGCTGTTGGGTATCTTTAAAAACTCATCTATGACAGCAAAATCGGCCTCGCCCTGAAATTTGATAGTGCAGACAAAATGCTGTACCGAGCTTTCAGTTATCCATTTTTTAACGAGGGCGAGTAGCCGTTCAGGGTAGCAAATAATATCAGAAAACAACCATTCCACACCACTTATTTTTTTAGGATCAAGGCCAAAGGCACTTTCTTGTAGGAAGGTTATGTTGTGTGATTTTGCAATAGTAGGATCAAGCGGTGCTTTATCAATACTTATAACCTCAAGATTTAATTGAGAGAGCACCCAACTCCAGCCGCCAGGGCAAGCGCCCATGTCGATGACTTTTGTTTTTGGCGCCGGCGGTGGACAGTGTATCGTAAAAAATTCCCACAATTTTAAATAGGCGCGTGATGGCGGTACCGTTTTATTTTCTATGAATTCAGTTTTTCCTAGGGGATAACGCGATGTTGTCTGCGGTGAGCAGATGATCGTAGTAGCATCTAATAGAGTCCAGCCGCCCATGGTGTATTTTGGTGCTTGTGCTAAAAACGGTATCGGATCAGTTTTTATGGTAGGGAGCCCCTCTTGAATGAGTTGTGCTCTGCGACGATTACCAATACTAAAAAGTGCCCAATTTTTACCCAGTGCTTTGAGCTTTTTAATGCCATCGCCAATAGAGGTTATAGAAATTTTTTGGCAGGCTATCCAGGTTGCTTGGGCAAAGAGTGGGCGATAGTCGGTATCGAGAAAATATAATCGATCATGTTTTTCAAAGCGGATGTTGCGGTATATGAGCTCTCGCTCTAATTCCGATTCTAATCCGTAAATAGCGAGTGCGACAGTAACTGAATTCATGGAAAGCGTGTCCTTGTAAATTCCTGTGGTTATGGTGCTGGTATATACTGCTTTATTCTATAATCGTGATGCATCTTATGAACTCATAATAGCAGGCGTTCATACTTTTTTACATTTTTAATCTTTTTGCACTTTTTTGAAAGTCTTTCCAGGGGTCTTTTTTGCGAGCTAAACGGATAAAAATATTTTTTATGGTGTATTGCTGTGGCTTTGTTTTTGATAATTCACGCCACTCCAAAGGCGTTGCGATGGGTGCGCCTTCTTTTGCACGTAACGAATAACAGGCAACCGATGTTTGGCCGTAGGAATTGCGTAAATAATCAAGAAATATTTTACCCTTTCTTTCTGCTTTATTCATTTGGATGGTAAATCGACCGGGATATTGGCTTACTAATTCCTGACATATCCGTTTGGTAAATGCATGTATTAACTCAAATGAATGCTCGGGGACTAGGGGGGCTACTATGTGGTATCCGCGTGATCCGGTCGTCATCACAAAAGGCACTAAGCCGTGATCCTCAAGAATTTTTTTAAACTTTCGTGCTGCAAAACGAAGCTCATTCAGGTTGTTGCCGCTCGGGTCTAAATCAAAGACGATTTTATCAGGATTATTAATTTTCTGTGTTGTGCTTAACCATGAATGAAATACTAATACCCCCTGATTTGCCAAGTAGACAAGTGAGGCGGTTGAATCAATCAACACTTGTGTTTGTTTTTCATCTTTTTTTAAATCTATTTTTTTTCTTTTAATCCATGGGGGGAAATAATCGGGTACCTCTTTTTGGTAAAAACCTTCTGAGGTAATGCCGTCGGGAAAGCGATGCATAACAATAAGATGATTTTTAACATGAGTGAGAAGATAAGGAGCAATTTTGGTGTAATATGTAAGAACATCCTGCTTTGTAAAACCGGCGACAGGATAAAATACTTTCTCCAGGTTTGACACGGTGATTGTATGGCCATCGAGTTTTATTGTTTTAGAGTCCTTCATTGTTCCCCTCTTATTTTTGGTCTATAGGACAATAAATAGCTGAACGTCCTCCTATTGTTTTTCTCACGAGCGTATGATCCTTATTTTTTGGGCACTTCATATCCCGGAGCACCTTTATGTGGGCAAGTAGCCAGGAGTTAGGCAGGTTTGTGGATGATGTGCGTAGAGCTATAGCCTTTTTTAAGATCTTTTGGATGCAAGAAAATATTCTTTTGCGTTCGGGGGTGCTTAACGATGCTATTTTTCTCTGGGGAAGAACGCCCGCTTGGTAAAGAATTTCATTCGAGTATTCGTTGCCTATGCCGGCTATCTTGCTTTGATCCATCAAGAGCGTTTTTATGACGCTGGTTTTTTTATTATTAAGGAGCTCTAAAAAGTCTTTTTGGGAAATAGCCAGTGCATCAGGACCCATTGTTTTGAGCGTTTTTATTTCATCAGTATCTGTTACTAGGTAGACGCGGCCAAATTTTCGTTTATTAATCCAGACAAGCGCAGTGCCATCGCTAAAGATAAAAATGAGTTGTCCGTATTTTTTATCCTCATCAGAGAGTCTGTTTTTTGGTGCCACATCCAATGAGCCAGTCATGCCAAAATGGAAAACAATGGTGTAGGGAGAGTTTTTTATAGGGGAAATGAGGAATTTGCCACGGCGTGATGCAGTTTCAAAAGAGTGACCGGATAGGATTTTTTGTGCCTGGGCGGGGGTGACGTTTTTGAGTAATGACGGTGTTTTGCAGGTGACAGCCACGATTTTTTTATTGTTACTAGTCCGGTTAAAATACTGTTTAAATCCTTCAACTTCAGGTAATTCAGGCATCTGACTCCCTTTTTCTTGCCTATTTTTTTTATTAATTTACAATTAAAATAATACTATTTTTTAAAAAAGACTAAATATGGCTTTAAAAAAGAATATCATAGCAGGCATCGATGACGCAACAAAATGCCCCTGTATTGGTAGTATTTTCATTGCAGGGGTCGTTGCGGATAAGAAGATGATTTCTGTCTGGAAGCGGGCGGGTGTAACCGACAGTAAATTGCTTTCGCGCAAAAAACGGGAGCAATTAGCGGAGCTTATTAAAAAAACGGCTCGCGCATATTCTATTCAAGAAGTTACACCGGCCATGATTGATAATAAGATTTTGAATCTGAATGCATGGGAAATGGCTGTTGTTCTTCATATTATTACCCAACTGCAAACAAAAAGCGACATCGATCAATTATATGTTGATAATTGGGAGGTGAATGAGGCCCTTTTTTGGCAGCGATTGCAGATGGTGAGCACCTTTGATTTTCGTAGTACGCCAGGGGATTCGTTTGTGATTGATAGGCAATTGATTGCGGCTGTTCCTGTCATCCCAGAACATCATGCAGATGAAAAGTATACTATTGTTGGTGCTGCATCGATATTGGCAAAAACTGCTTCAGATTTTCAGTATGATGAGTATACAAAAATATACGGCTCTTTTGGGAGTGGAAATCCAGGAGACCCGGCCACGCGTTTATTTGTGTGGAAGCATAGAGAAAATCCACTGCCGATCATACGCACCAGCTGGAATACGTATAAGACGCTTCTTTCTTTATCCTCACTCGAGGAGGATATAATTTCGGCAAGAGCACTTAAAAAACGTCAGAACAAAATAATGCAACAATCGGAGTAGTTCTTATTTTCTTTGTTTGGCTACTTTTCCAAAAATTTTACGCAATTCTATTTTTGCTTGTTCAAGGCGTATTTTTGTATCAGACGGAAGATTTTTCCCTGCGCGATTTATGTAATAATTAAGCATTGACATAGCTGATTGAAATTTGGTTCCCTTGGTTTGATTGCTGGCAAGAACCGCTTCTTTTAAAATGCGAGCTATTTTTTTTGATGAATGGGTAAAGGTGCCTTCCGGAAGGTCCATAGCATGCGAGGTTTCTTGCACCTGCTTCACCCATTTTTTCTTTTTAGTAACCATAAAAAGAGCCCATGGTTAGAGAGCAGGAATTAGTTGTTACGCTTTACGAACAAATTCCCACTTAATTGTGCTACTGCCACAATTCCTGCAAGGAGGGAATCTTTTTCCTTTTACGAGCGGAATAGTGTATTGTTTTTGGGAAATATCGCAACTTGCATCAAGCATGCAGGTGCAATGGGTTAATTTATAAATTCCTGACTCCGGACAAATCTCACCGATATTAAATGTGTCAGGTGTTTTGACCATTAACGGACTCCTTTTTAGATGATCAAGATAAGGTTCTTTAAAAAATCTATCAAAATCGGATATTATTTGTCCATGTACGGTGTGCCATAATTATGCGCTATTTTGATATCAATGAACCCAATACCTGGCGGTTTAAACGTTTCCTATTTTCATGGTTTCACGCACGAAAAATGGCGCAAACGATATCTTTCGTAAAAAATGATGAGCGTTTGAAGCATTTGATTATAGATTTTTACGTACACTTTTCCCAACCGTTCTGGAATGTCGGTGTAGAGAAAGTAATCGGAGCTAGGTAAGGTTGCCCCATAAACAAAGTGTTATCAATAATGGTGCCAGGGGCGTGTTCGTACCAGAAAGTATATACACAAAAAACCCTAAACCTGCTTGACTAAACAAACAGTCCCAGGGTTTTTTTGCTATCGAATCTAGTCATAGGCAACTAATTACCCGGTGACTAAACTTTTATTGCTTTACTTCTTCGGTGACAGCTTTAGACATTTCTGCTGGTTGTGCTTCGGCCGGTGTAGCGGCTTCAGTTGTCGCTGCTGGTGCTTCGGTTGTAGCCGCAGGAGCTGTCATTTCGGTTGTTGCTGTAGGGGCTTCTGCCACTTTGTTTTTTTGGCAGGCCTTAAATACAACAACTGCAACGATCAAAGCAAGAACGAGAACTATTATAGTTTTCTTTTGCACGGAATGTCTCCCTATACCATAATAATATTTTATACATGTACACGCAAACCACCTAACTCATTTCTGAAAGTATAAAATTTTTATGTGTTTTGTCAAATTATGTACTAATACACCATGTTATTGACATTTATTGGTTCCAATCGATATAAAGAATCGATAAGTTTGTGTCGAATGTAAACTTTCTGTTGCTACTATATATGGCAGGCAAGGCTATAAAAAGTGTTTTTTATCACTTAATTTGCATGAGCAATTTTTCCAAGAGAACGGTGTTGCCATCTTTTAAGTGTATTTGTGGTGCTGATGCAGTAATTTGAAGCTGCGTCAGGCTGTAGGTTTCTTCTTTTCTGAGCCTGCTGAGAGGTGCATATGCGACATTTCCAAAACTGTCTTGAATAAATGGGCCATGGAATTTTTGTTGCATCAGCGATTCATTTTCAGTTTGCAGATTAGCAAGTTTATAGTATAAAATTTGTCTATTTTTTTCTGTTCTAAAGAACCATTTTTCTTGATCGGCTGTAACGGATTGGCTAATGCCATGCAATTTAATTTTTTGCTCAGAGACCAAATCATCGTGTAAGTTGTACCACTGGTTATCAACACCATAGGCATAGGTTTTGAGATCTTGTCCCATGCAAAGAAAACATGCTTTTGGTAAGGATAGCCCGCGAGGAAGTATTCTTGGCTTATTTGTGCCATTTATTTCTTCACTTGCGGGTATAAAGTCTTGATTGTTTAGTATTTCTGCTGGTGTTAAATGGGTGAAGCTAGTACCGCCCTGATTCTGGCGAAGAAACTGTGACTGTAGGAGATAGAGTGTATTCACCGAGGGGACGCCATTTGTTTTTAGATCAGTATCGTTAAATTCTACTGACTCTAATTCGCTTAGTTTTTGTTCTGTTTTTGCTTGTCTTTCGGCGGCATGCCAGAGCGTTTTAAAGCGTTCCAGTGCTTCCTCTACCGATTGACTGTCGGCAAGAACACTTGAAGTTTCCATATTTTTTTCTACAGCATTTCCGGCAATATTAGTCGACCCCGTCCAGAAAAGAGGTGAGCGGTAGTTTAATGTAGTATTTTTGTGTTTAGCTTCGTTAAGATATGCCATACCATCATTGCTTTCAAATACGAACATTTTTGTATGTAAAATGCCGCCACCTTCGTGTGTTTCAGTGTTGGTTGGGGTGTAATAGCGAATCGGTATGCCGCATCGTTGCACCAGAAGCTGGGCGACGCTTCGCTTTGTGCCACGACTGCCATTCATAATAATCTCAACGGGGATTCCTCGTTCATGCGCTCTGCAAAGAGCATAGGCGACTTGATATAAGTTAAATTCAAAAAGGGCGGCACGAATATATTTTTTTTCTTTGTTGATGAGTTGGATAAGCGCTTTTTCAGTAAGGGACTGGTCTGCGTTGCTAGGGTCTTCTGTTTTGCTTTTTGAAAAAAATGACCAAGTTGTATTGGCTTCTAAATTTGCTTGGGTTTCAGCATCAACATATTGTGTGTTTGTTTGTGGGTTTACTTGTGTACTGGTATCCATCAGAGGGCTTGGAGAGATATCTACACAGACTACCATTGGTTGCAGGGCTAGTTTCGTTTGTTTTTTTGCTTTTTCTGCAACGCAGAGTTGGGCGAATTGTTTTTCTAGCTCCATGCAGTTTTTTTCTTCCATGCCCAGCAGGGTTATAGAAAGTGTGCTGATGATGACAAAAGAGATAGCGACAAAAAATTGTCGTAGGGATGTAGGCATGGCGTTCTCCAGAATGTTTTTTATTTAAAAGTTATCAATTTACCAGTAATTATATATAAAATTTTATATTTGTCAATAAAATAAACCGCGATAAGAAGCTGGATAGGCTTACAAATGATAGCTATATCGGGGAGTGTTTTTTTTGCTTTTTTCGAAAACTTTGGTCGTGCCTATTTTTTAGGGGAGCTTATTGAGGTTATTGTCTGTCTGAAACATGGTGTGAATGCTGAAATTGTATGCATTGTGTTTGACTTTAATCTTGTTTAAACCATACTATTTATTGCAGGCTGTTTTTCCTTAAATTTTTAAGATGATTCAAAATGGATTAATAAAATGAAGAGGTTTCTTTCACTTATCCTGATTTTTTTCTGGTCATGGCCTCTCGTTTCTGTGCAAAAATCGCCAATTTCTACGCTTTTTGTACATGGGCTGGGAAGTAATTCAACTCAAGCGCTTTTTTATGCAGAAGATCATACAGCTATGTGTAGCAATGTTCATTGTTCAATTAATCGTCCAACCAATTGGCATATTTTAAAAAAACCAGTCTATAGTTTTGATTTTCCTCATGTGCATAATAAACCCCATAAACAGTATGTCTCTCTTGCGCAAGACATTGAAATTGCCGCATTAAAAGAAGCCTGTGATGCTCTACCGGGGCCAAAGATTTTAATGGGCGTTTCTATGGGGGCGAGCACTATTATTAATTATGCGAGTCTCTATTACACACCTGATATCAAGGCGCTTATTGCTGAAACGCCATTTGATGAGGTGGAATCGATACTCAAAAGTATATTAGGATTTACCTATGAAGGGCTTAAGAATTTAGCGCATTCATGGATTTATCCTTTGTATAACCCCAATGGGATAAAGCCCCTTTTTGCAATTCAAAAGCTTTCCAAAGAGCTCCCTATTTTATTAGTGCATGCTTCAACTGACGAATTAATTCCACTGCAATGTTCTCGCCATCTGTATTACCACCTCAGACAGAATGGCCATCAGCACGTGTATCTGCTTGAGCTGTCTTCGGGTAAACATGCGAATTATATTTTTGCAAAAGATGCTCAAAAGTATCAAGAAACGGTGCATGCGTTTTACAAAAAATATAAGCTGCCCCATGATGAGGTTCTTGCGCAGTTGGGAGAAAAACACTTAGCAGAGGCTCATGCGTGGTAGGGTGAAATATTTTACTTGATTAGTATAAGAGGCCCACTGAGAAAAATGATTCCTGAGTGTGCCTCTTAACTTTTATTCACATGACCAGAAAACCCCAAGGCTTTCTAAGCCTGGGGATGAATGGTCATCATATGCTTGAGCAAAGCAAACGTTAGTTTGCGAAGCGAGATGTGTTTTGCAATACTGGTGTGTATGAA
>JAJYDS010000001.1 GCA_021777215.1 bacterium | reverse complement strand
CGGAACACATGATGCGAATTTCTCGTCAGTTCCACGTGCTGTTCTTTCCTTATAATGAGCTCACGCTCATTATAAAGCTATCCAGCACGGGAGCAAGCTCCCGAGATTTTCGCTTCGCTCTTTAAACCAGTTTTTATACTCAGAACCCTTGTATCACTCGTTATCAAAAAGATATGATAACTATAGATTCACAATGAGATAAACACTCATAGGTTAGTCTCGGCATACCTGTTCTTAAAAAGGGAAATGAATGAAGCAAATAGTAATACCATGCGCAGTACTCTTATGCTGTCTAAGCATAAGTACATTCATCAATGGCATGCATAGGTCAAGAAAAACCGCAAACTTACCAACACTTCAAACAATCCAAGAAAATGAAACACTTCGCACAGAAGGACAAGCATCAACAGCTCCTTCAACTCCTGGTTCCATCGCACCAGATAAAAAATCAGCGCAACAGACCGCGCTTCAGTCATTTGTCTTTATTGGAGTAAAAACTGACCTGCCTCAAGGCGTCATAGTACGGGCTTTGTATGAATCAGTCGATAGAGAAAACAAAGACCTGACGCCTCTTTCTCCCTTTATGCTCGAAAAAACGGTCTCCAAGGGGAAATTACAACGCATTGAATTTAATAGATTCGAACAACGCGGCCAAGGAGAAGGAAAAAACTACTTCAAAATAAAAAAGGTTCAGTTTCTTGATCAAAAAACAAAAGAACTGCTCAAAGAAATGCTTGCCCCAGAACTGGAAGATGGCAGCTACTTTTTCGCCGAATTCGCCGCACCTCTAGAAGCATCTACACCGACTATAAGCGCCTCAAAACCACCTCGTTCACCTGATTCGCCAAGCGCTTGGAGCACAGGCAAGCATGTAAAGAAACAGCAACGACACTCAAAAAGCATGCCCTCATCCCTCCCGTCAAGTCCTGAAAATCCATCGAGCTCAAAGAGTGAAGGTACTACTCCCTATCAGTTTATAATGCCTCCTTACTCACCGTCAGGTAAATCGCCTATAGAAAGGCCTACCCATGATGCTACCAGTTCGGATCTACCAACGCGTCATGATTCTGTGCGTGATCTGTCTACTTTACCAGAACCTCCTCCTGGCGATGTTCAATAAGAATATAGAATCAATAAGTCCTGACACACCCGAGCTGGTCACTGCTTTCGCGGCACTTACAGCAGACGCTCCTGAAAGTAACAACCTACGTAAAGCAGACCCCGAAAACAAAGATTATACCCATACTTTGGAATTGACCACCCAAAAGGAATCTGCCAATTATCCTGAGCTAACACCAACATTAAGCACATTCACTGCAACCGCCAAACTGTGTAGCATCTCACAGCCGCTTGAAACACTACAACAAACAACAAATCCCCTCCAAGCCCATGCGCCATTCTTACCGCCCCTAAATACCACGCAGGAAACACCCAATCACGAGCAAAATCCTACTGAGGCAAAAACAAGTCCAGGGCTGGCAACCGCCACTACACTGCCATCAGAAAAAGCTGGGCCTCTTACATTGACTATTATCAACGAAACATACTATGAAATCAGTCTTCGTGCAGAGTATAGTCAACATCTATCACCGAACAAGCCCCCTCGCTATCCCTATCTTTTTGATACCATACCCCCACGCCGCAACAAAAAAATCGAGATTCCGCGGCATAACCCTAATCCATGGCTCAAAAAACTCACCAGCATCACTCTCTTTCAGGGAAAAGAGCTCAGTGGTCAAAATCTCGATCCTATTGCTATTATGACCGCCAAAACCTTGGAATTAACGATCTACAGCAAGATCAATGGCTAGCTGCCTTAGCGCAAAAGACGATTATAGAGCACCATAGAAATCAATCCAGCTTATTTTCTGCTCAGATAACGACTCCTGAGAAAAAAACAATCCCTTTTTTCTGTATTTTTTCATTTGACAAATTGAAAATTATAGATATAGTGACAGATAAATGTATTCAATCTATCATATAATGGAGGTTATATGTTTGGTATGAACAAGAACAGCGCCTATCTCTTACTGACAGCTCTTATGAGCATCGCGCCAACATCCATAATGGCTATGAATAACAATTTTGAAGAGGAACGAGAAGATAGAGTCGCAAGTTCTTCGATGGCAAGAGATGAGTCACCGGATAATGATTCGGATAGAAGCAGTCTAGCGAGCGATCTGGAAAGTGAACATGTATGGCCAAAGCGTCTACACAATAACGCCACAAAATCGCGCAAACAGCAACTTTTCGCCCATCAGCCAGAATTAGAAACGACTCTAGCCAACTCTCATAATACTCCTCCTACATCACAACAACGCCAATCAGACCTCAATCAACAGGATATTCACGATCGCTTGTCTTTCGTAAAACAACCGCGTACACTCCCAGCTAACCTAGTAAAATCTCTACTCAATGAATGTCCTGAAGACTTGAAGAGAATCATCACTACCTTCAAATATCACAACCTGACAAACCAAGGCCTACCTAAGGCACTCATTCTTATCGGACCATCTGGTGTGGGTAAGTCTGATTTGAGCCGCGCCATGGCACAAGAAGTCGGCTTTGACATCGAATTTATTACTGCAGCTTTTTTAGGCGATGAATATAAAAAATCGAGCGAACAAGATTTGCGACGCCTCATTGAGCCAATAGCAGCTCGCCAACGCCCAACCTTTATTGTTTTTGATGAAATGCAATCACTTACAGCTGGCCACAAAAATAAAGAAAAAGGCTCAGATTTTAACGTTGCAATCGCATTCTGGTCACTGGTTGATAAATACAACGCCAACAAAAATATTTATTTTATCGGCACAATTAACAATGAAGACGACCTGCCAGAACAATTTAAAACACGAGCCCCCATGATCAAAATTAATCTACCGAAAGCTGATGCTCGTAAACGTATTTTGACTCACCATATATATGAATTGTCAAAAAGCGCTTATCCTCACGATGAACAAAAGGAGGGACACTTGTTTTTTGATGCATCGTGCGGCAAGTATAGAGACTCACTCGCAAGCAAGGCAACTTACTTTACCGGCAGAGATCTGATCGACCTTATTCAATGTGCCATTCAATGCGCCACCGACAGAAGTGTTACCGAAAAAACAGCAACCAGTGAGTCCGATATCATTACAATAACCAAGCAAGACCTTCAAAAGGCACTTGTACTCAGGAAACCTGATGTACATACCCGCGATTATGTTGGTGGAATTTCCTACTTCTGACACAGCCTTAAAATGGATCGCAATTTCTGGGACCAATTCTATACTCGTTACTTTTTGCCTACTGCAGGACTGGTAGCACAAATTTATTATGGACATAGAAGTGCTGTGATGCAAGAAGCACAGTTTGCATTCCAGCAACAAGCACACGCCGAGCAGTTTGGATTCCAAAAAACAGCACACACTCAACAAATGGAACAACACAAAAACTTGGCTATAGCACAAGCCCAGCTCCAAACAGATCTGCATACTTCTCAGGAAATGCACGCCAACAAAATTCGATTGCACGACCTACTCTTGCAATCAGTGCGTTTAAAACTACCACTTCTAAGAACGTACGATGAAAACCAAGCCATACAAAATGCCATCAGCGATCTCAACTTAAAAATAGCACCAAAATCATTCTTTGATACACTCATAGACAAAACGGTGCCTTCCTGGTCCACATATGGAAAATGCGCGTTAGATTTTAGCGTGTTTTCAAAAGAAACAGACACTTTTGTCCATGACGCGGAATTTTATACTCAGAGAAATAACGCACTAATACAACAATTCAATAAAACAACGAGCAGCGGCACCGTATAAAAGCAAAAAATAAGCAAACTCGTTTTTTTAATGCGGGCCCAAAACAAACACCTGCCTTGGACCTGCATTAACCCCACAATAAATTGACAAAGCTTTTTTTGAAATTATCTTTAAATTTGATTTAAAGTTTTTAAACTAAATAAGCAACAAAAGCACCAATGCCTCAATAATTTTTAAAAGCCATACGGCCAACCATTTTTTGAAACTATAACAATCAGGAAATACCATGATTAAAAAATTAGCACCGCTGCTCATCACCCTCGTTCTGCATCTTTCGGGTATGGAAAAAGTGGCCACCGATGTTGCGATTGCCGCAGCACAAAGCGCACTCACACACTGCCTCAAAAAAGAGTGTACTAATCAATACGATGAAACTACGAATATTGCCGAACAAACAATAGCCCAAGAAGAAGCGATAGTAGTTTACCTACCACAAACAGAAACCAATGACTACAGTCAAAATTTATTTTTGAATCAGGCAACAGACTTTGCTGCAATAAACCTACCAGTTCCTCCGTCCGTTGCCCAAAACATGAACAGCTTAGCTACCATACAAAAAAATATCCCATTATCATCTGATGTGGGCCCTCTAAAACCAACCTTTATGGTCACCTCAGAGGGTGTATTTTATCGAGCAACAGATACAACTCAACCAGCAGGAAAATGGCAAGAATGTAAAAGTCTCGCCGAACTACCGAAGAATGCAAAAATAATATCTGTAGCTATAGATACCAATGGTAAAGCGAGCATGGCAACAAACCCAATAGTTACATCACCCGAAAAGGTGCAGCAGTCACTCAACGCCTTGGCCCACAACAATGGCAACACTCTAATAGTCACTGATGAGTCACTACGCAAACAATTACCCATAAACACTAATCCATACTTTTTCAAAGCTGATAACGGCAATTGGTACCTGTGCACACAAACACCAGAACTTGCCACATCTAGCAACAAACCATACACAACCAAACCCTATACACCGACACTAGATGAAGAAAAATCAACTATCTCACTGCCAACACCGTCCCCCTGGAAAACAAATCAACAAGCCTCTGAAGCACTTAATGACAGATGGGCACCCAAACAAAAAGCTACTCCTCTAAAAAATGGGGAAATTCTCGCAAAACAGATAGGTAATGCGCGAGTAAGCGTATCCAATGTCAATATATCAACAGTACGTATACCCGCTGAAGTAGTACAGGCTCGTTTGCAAGACATGAACGAGCAATACCATCTCAATCGTATTGTGAGCGGCTGCGGCACCGAATCTGATTTTGTCGCTGCACATTGGCATTATTGTCGTAGACACGCTGACGGTGGTCTTAAACTACAAAATAGGATACGCACAACGAATTCCCCCAAAGAACTTTCAGAAATCATAAATACTGCGCACAAGGCAGAAAAAGTAACCAATGCATGGTTTGAAGATTTCAACCGTGGCAACATGAACTACGAACAAAAATGGAACAATGAACAAGCTGTTGCTGAAAATTTAGGCAAAGCATTGGATATGGCTGAAAAAAAGCTAAACGATCTTATTCACCATGAATCAGCCAAAAAAAATAAGAAATTCGACTCTCTTTCCTCTGCCGAACAAACAGAAAAAATAGACGCGCTCAGCAAAAAGTCTGCTCACGAAACGGATGCGTTCGAAGCAGCCATCCTCGAAGAGCGCATGGACCACGCACAGGAAGTACTCGCGGAAAACTATGCCAAAAAACAACAAGGAAAATCAGTTCAAGAACTACGTGAAGAATGTCAACGATTAAATGAATGCTGGCAAAGACATAAAGATCAATACGACAGTCTCTCTGCCCTTGTAAAAAATGACCCTAAACATGCTCAGAGGACAGAAGAAGAGCGCGAATTAGAGCGATTCAAACAAAATTTAGAGGCCACCAAACAAGACAAGCTGATCAACCTTATCCAGCAAAAAACCTTTACTCATGAATATCAAGCACAACTTCAAAAAATAAAACAAGAACTTGAATACCGCGGCGTTTTAACGCCAACAGAAAAAAAGCGCCTGGATGCTATAAACAAAACACTCGCCAACAACGGCACCGTCAGCGAATTAGACACCATCAAAAATCCAGCAGAAGTGTTTGTCGGCAATGAGTTTGAAAAACAACTCTACCAAGAAAGCCTCAACACCCTCACCCTGGCAGCCGATCTTAATGCCACTGCTGCAAACAATCCGCAGGTAGGTGCGCTCGCGCAGCAAGCAGAAAATAATAGCCAATGGGCTATGGCAATACTACAAGACAATCAAAATCCTGCCCTTGCGGGCGCAGTGACAGAGATAGCCGCCGGATTCATCAAACAAGCACAAGCTCTCTCTATTGCGCAACAACATCCTGAGACTAATACTACCGCTGCACCCAATAGCAAAATAAGCGAGAATGATATTGCACATTTTGCAGAAAAAGCAGCTGATGCAACCGGTGAATTCAGCAAGGGTTTTGCTTTAGGGGCATGGCAGGAGGTCAAAGATGCATCAACATTTGTCAATGAAGCAGTTACCCATCCTGAGCAAACAGTTCAAAAAGTTATAAATAATGCTCAAGAAGCATTTAGTAACTATTGCAATCAAAAAAATGAAATCTGGAAACAATGCACCGGTGACGGCAAAACCATACAAAAACTGTTGCAAGGCTCCCATCCAGATACATTGGCATTATTCCAAACGCAAATGCGACAATACCAAGAAATGGGCTATTCGGCCCATGCGGCAGAATCATTTGTCGTCAGCGATATATTGTCCGCCCAAAAAACAGAACAGGCATGGAAAGGCCTAAGCGATACCGTCAAAAACACAACGCCTGAACAACTGGGAGCTCTTGCTGGCCATGCAGTAGCCGGCACCTTGCTGCTTGATGGCGGTATGCATGTTATTGGCGGAGAATTAGCACTCGCCAAAGCCGGCTTACAAAGTGCTCTTTATAAAGCGGATAATGCACTCAATGCTGCGGCAGAAGTAACAAAAGATATCGCTGATGCAGCCAAAGATGTAGCGCAAAGCGCCAAACAAGTTCTTGATGATACCAAAGTATATCAACTTGCCGGCACCGATCTGGTTGTTAATGGAAAAACGTTACGGGAAATGGAGTCTTTAGGGCAACAAGCACTCAAGCGAGATCTGGGAAATGTAGGTCGCTCAGGGGCCGCAGAAGCAAGCCGTGAAATAATCTTACCAAGAGTCAAAACATTTGAGCAGGCGAGAAATAAAGCTTTTGAACTTGTTGGCGACATGGGACCAAATTCGAAAGTACTTATAGGAACCATGGAACAAAGCAAAGGATACGGCAAAGTCGTGGGAAGAGTCTCTGCTGACAATAAAGTCTGCTGGCGCCTTGATTGGGACCAAGCAAAAGGGGCTCATTTCAATATACAAGACATTCGTGGTGGCAAAGGCATAAAGGGCAAATATTATGCCATACCTTTTGATGGAACTGAAAAAGAATTTACAAAATTATTAAAAAACTTAAATCGATAGGTCACAATGAGCTTACTTGAAGAATGTCTCGCAGCTCTTGGATCTCATGCAGAAATAATCAAGAACCCAGAAAAAAACACTATCGTAAAAAAATTAACAACAAACTTTCCCCCAACCAAATACGGAAGAATTGATTGGAATACTATCGAAAAAAAACGATCGCTTCAATCGGTTGATGATATTCTCCCGACCCTAACAACGTTAGGGAAAAAATCGCCAGAATCACTCTATGTAATCTGGTATGACTCAAGTCTCCCCGCAGTAAAAACAACCCTAGAAGCCGTAGCACAAAATATCGATGACGTAACTGCAGTCAGTTTTGACACATGGCTCTACTGCCCCGCAGATGGCTGGGTGGTTGAGTTTTATCACGATGGTGAAATAATCATTGGCTTCGCATAACACCAGGCCAACAATTCAGCACTGAAACATCTTAGCAAAACCGACATCAAGCCAGAGATGTGAAATGCCGCCAGCAAGAAAAAAAAGAAGATCAAGCTGCAACACAGCCTTGCCAATCCCAGTGTAGACGGGTAGCACCAAGAACAATGCACCCGCGACTAAGAACAAAAACCAAAGCCGATGAAACAAGCCGCGATGCTGAGCAACCAAGGGCAATAACGATGCCACGGCAAGCACTGCCGCCAATTGAAAGCGCGATTGGGCTATCAAAAAAAGAAGCAGCGGGACCATGGCTACATAAAAAAGATTATGTCCCTTGCTTTTAGTATCGACATCAGGAAATAATGAACCTGAAAGACTCCATAGCAACCATTCGATTGCTCGCGCAGTCGTCGGCACCATCGGCACCAGAAAAAAAAGAAGACCGAAAGCGGCAGCGCCCCCCATTAAATGACCTTTATAATTCGACATACATACCCTTTTTTAAATCCGCAAGCCCGCACCATTTTTGACATTGTTGCCAAATGCACCACTCACCCATTAAGCGCAGGTTTTTTATTACCTCGCCACAAAACGCAAAAACTAGGAAATCCGCTGCGCTAAAATTTGCTGTTGATCGACCACACATTTTAAAATCTTATAGGCTTCATCATACTCTATACTCCGGCGTCCCTTTTCTGATAATGCCGTTACGTACCGCTCTACTGCCACATTAAAACCGGAACGTCCCTTACCATCAACGGCAGTCAAAATGGCTGGATTTTTTTCTATAAAGGATCGTACCACCTCGTCTTTGCCGTCACGTATAAGTGCATGCGAACATGAATCAACACTTTTCATACAACAAAGATCGATCCCCGCTTGCGCAAGTGCCTGCATTTTATCTGCACTATCAGTTACATCCTGCGGATCATCAGTCAACGCAAAAAGACCTAGTGCCTGTAAATCAGATTTTATGGAAGGATCCGCCTCGAGTAATTTTTGTAAAATAGTTACACTGCGAGAAAGACATGCCTGATTTCGTAGATAGAGAAGAAAAGAACGATCTTGGCACTGAGCCAAACTTGACGCCAATGCCTCACCTTTTTCAAGTTCCCTGGCTAATGCCTCAAAATTATCCTGTTCTTGTCGATCCCAGTCGGATTGCCGCGTTAGAGAATCAAGCTCTTTTTCACTCTTATCTATCTCTTTACGCAATTCCTCTACATGCCTTTGTAATAAAAAAACGCGCTCTGCTTGCGTTTGCTGCCTCTGCCTTGAAAGGGCAATTTGGGCCAAAATTTGTGCGATTGGAGAACCAGCACCTCGCTGCTCAAAGCTTACTGACGATACCTGCATACCCATCCGCGGAGAATTTCCCTCTGGCAAAGGTGAAAAACTCACGCGATTAGTTGTCATCAAGGACAGCGGGCTAGTATCCTGCATACCCCGGGCACCATAAACAATCAAAAACATACCGATTAATCCATGTCTCGATAGACATTTTTTTACCATTGTCGCCTCCCGCTTGTCAGTTTTGCCCTGTTCAGTCTACTAAAACCCGCTCTCGGCAAAAAAGAGATTTTGGTTTATCTAGTGCAGCTACACCACAATCCCACATCGTGCCATTCGGCGACAAAAGTACTACGGATATCTTTCATAGGCAAGCACAATTACAGAGATATTCTCGCAAACTTTTTTTGGGCTTCTCCTCAGCAGTCGCCGAAGATACAGATGATGGTACTCGCTCAGTAGATTCTCCAGAAGCAACGCTAGCAAACCCTCCTTGCTCACATTTTTCCCCAGATTCGACCAACGCGCCAAGCGATGATTCTCCCTCTGTAGTTTGTCTTGAAAAAACACTTGCCAACCCCTCTTGTTCCTGGCAATCAAGCTCATAGCAATCATGCGCACCATGAATTGGCTGATCACAATTCAAGAGCTCGGTGGTTTTAGGCAAGGGTGGCGAATCAAGACGTTCAAGAAACTCCGCAATAATAGAATTACCTCGATCTGACTTGGCAACATGACATGCTGCTTGAAAATCGTCGTACATGCACAGCTCTTGTAACGCACGAGCACAAAGCCCAGATGAGTTCTGCGCAATAGACTCATTACGCGACTTATGCACCGCAGCAAAAGCCCTCGCAGCAGTACAACCCGCTTGACAGAGTACATACAAAGAATCTGCCGCATCCTGAGCATTAAAACTCCCCTTAGTCACCACTCCAAAAAGAATCTGATCGTTAAAAGGCAGATTTTCCAAAGTGAGACATGCGCGTAGTTGCTCGTCCGCGTTTATCAACCGCTGCAACACACGCGTATCACAAAGCCCGAGAATTCTCGGCAACTCTTTGTTATAAAAATCACGCTCCTGACCAATCGTTTCACGGACTTCTCTATCAACAGGCTCTTCTTTTTGTACGATACTCGTGTAGAGTAATAATTTCTTACAGGTACCACCGCGAGCAAATGTACGCAACAACTCTGCTTCGAGGGCTCGTTTACGTTTTTTCACATGCCATTTGCCAACCGAACGAATATCCGAATTCAAAAGATGCCGCGTATCAATTTCTTTACAAAAAAAAAGATTCGCCGCCTCGTCCTCGGTGCCACGCGAAAAAATACCATACTCAACTGAACACTGTATAAGCTCCGCAATACAATCGGCCACCTGCAAGTCCAAAGTTCGTTTGACATCCTCACCAATATCGCAAACCTCCCCTGGTATAGAAAGCGAAGCACTTTCTTGCTCTTGTTGCTGCATTCCTGCAATCGAAACAAAAACAAACAATGCGCTGAGCACTCCATTTTTCATACATAGCCCCCTAAAAAAACATCTCCCCCAAACCCTTTCTTATAGTGTAAATAAACAGACGGGTAAAAAACTAGGGCAAGCGCATTAATGTCGTACCAGGATAGTAGAACTGCACAATCTCAGGGTAAGAATATCCTTGGCGCACCATCTCTCGCGCTCCCCATTGGCATAAGCCTAGATGATGGCCATACCCACGGCCTTTAAACACAATGGTATACCCCTCTTTGCGAATGGTATAGCAAAAACTTTTCACTTTTTTAAGCAGCGAATAGATTTTTTTACCAGACACAATTGTCGTGGCATGCCTACTTTTTACCTGCAGACTGTGTACAAGATCAGCATTATCTTTTTTATGCACGTGCAAATCATGAAGGCCCTGTGCTGCAGAACCGATATCCGCTACTAATAATTTTTCAAGTTCAGCAAGCGTATACTGCGCCTGCCAAGAATAGACTTTACAGCCTCGACAAAAAGTACAAGCATACTTTCGCGCCAAATAAGGAGCACTCACAAAATCGATACCCGTTTTATGAGCAGGAATAACTCCACCACAGCAGGCATCAAACATGGCAATAATCGGACGCCGTTTATGGGCAATAAAAACTCCTTTTGTTTGTGCAACTGCCTCTTTTAACATCGCATCAGCGTGCATACCCCGATAGGTTTGATGTTGATTCGTATTTTTAATGTGGTACAAGCGCTTGTTTGCACGCGAACTCATAATCATCGCCATAGCATAGGTACGAGAAACAATCGCAAAAACCTTGTTCACCTCAAGCGGCCAACCTGGCCAACTTTCCGATCCGAGCACCGCAGCCGTATACGACTCTAAATCAAGACAATTGATAAGCAGCCAATGCCCCAGACGGTCCCTTGTTATAAGCAACAAACCCTGATATGGTTTGCCCTCAAAATAAAAAACATCTTTTGCCGGCGTAAGAACACATTGTGGCTCTGCCAAAGCTTGCCCATTCAAAAAAAGGCGTGCATGATAGGAACGAATTTCAACATCTGCCTGCGCGTGAGCAATTTTAAGGCCATGTCGCGTTTGAGTAACGAAGTAACCATGAGGAAAGCGCAAATGCCAACACAAGTGCCCTTCTTCTTGTTCATTAAGTAATACCCGCACCGTATGCTGACGTTCTTTAGGCGTCTGCGCTATCGCTTTTTGTTTTTCCAAGAGCTCCAGTTGCTCAAGTTCTACCGATTTTGATACTGGTTGCACGGCAACAGAAAGAACAGGAGCCACATGGGAAAAATGTAAACGCTTTGCTCGCCTTTTGCCTGCACCCGCCTCTTTTTTTTCAGACAGTAGCAACCGTTCAGAAGAAAAGAAAGAAACATGTTGCGCACATGAGGCCGCCTTGGCATCGGGCACTAAAAATCGTTGCGCGCTGGTGTAGATCGGCGAACTCGGTGCACAATACTGAATCAAGCGCGCACCTAACCCATCCATAACAAAGAGCAAGGGCCCAACAACTAACGTACCCTGTACCAATACTGATCCGGCCGTGGGTATAATCATGAGTTGTTTTTTTGATAATTTTTTGCCATTAAAGAAAAAAGCGGAAGCGTCGCCGGTAGTACTATGAGTAATAAAAAGAAAAGAAGCAGCAAGCGTTGTCTTATAGGAGATATTATCAAAGTCTACGAGCGTAAACCCCTGAGCTGAAAAGAGCGTCCATGAAAAACTATCATGGGTAGACGCCTGCGCAAGAACAGTACGCGCAACACAGGCGAGCCCTTTAAGAGCACTGCATGCATCTGATTTCCTTGAAATCAGAGCACTCACTCTATCTTTTTGCATGCTACTCGTTCGCGTCTTGGCAGAAAGCTTATGGGTAGCACTGCACAAAAAGAATGACGCACACAGCGCCAAGCAGAGTAGAAACCGGCAATTACCAGGATATGCCATGCGCGTGCAACATTTTTATAAAATCTTCAGGCACTGTACGCTTGGTATCGATTCCCTTATTAGCCATGCGATCAGCATGCTCATTGTCTGCACGCAAAACATGAAAAATCTCCGCGCGCAGTACCTGCATAAGTGCATGCGCCAAAACATAGAGAGGCCGAAGCTCAGGAGATTTAATTTTATACTCCCCTTTAAGCTGCCGTACCAAAAGTTGGGAATCAGAAATAATATGCACGCAATCACCAGGTTTCACGTAATTTTTAAGAAAATGGAGCCCCAATAACAAGGCGAAATATTCCGCTTGATTATTGGTTCGCGAGCCAAGATAATAGCCCTTTTTAGCAGCAAAAGCACTGTCTTGCAAAAGATAAAATCCTGCGCCCGCCGGCCCTGGATTGTTACGAGATGCGCCATCGACGAAAAGTTTCCAGTGTGTTGAACATGACTTTTTTGGGATACTACGAGTCTCTTGCTCCTGTTTGGAATTCTGCTCAGAAGAAGGCTTTTTTTCTGCTGATGATTGGTCTTGAGGCTCAACCACTAGCGATACTGCCTCGAACAAATGTAACTGTTTCATCATACCTGCTTTTCCTGCTCAGCCGATTCTTTAGGAATATATAAAAAGCGATAACAACCCTTGCACTGCAAAAGTGCGCCTCGCTTAAGCGTAAGCATATCTTGATTTGAAACGGACCAAAAACAGGCACTGCAACTGTTTTGTAAAATAGGAACAACCGGATCAGTTACCCGGGAACGCATCATAGCATAGCGCTCAAGCCAATCTGCCGGCACCCGCTTTTCTCTTTCAGCACGAGCACGGCTACGCTCTTCAAGCACTTTTTTTATTTCTAGTATTTTTTCCTGTTTTTTTTCTTGAATATCTTTTTGTTCGGCAAGCTTTTTTTCAGCGTCATGCGCAAGAACCTCTTGTTCTTTCTGTGCTGCTTCAAACTTCTGCCAAACACCCAACAATACTTCATCAAGCTGAGACTGCTGCGTTTTTAGCTTTTCGGCCTCTGACTTAACCGCTTGATACTCTTTGGCATTCTTAACGTTTTCAAGACGTTCTTTTGTAGCTGAACGCTGCGCCTCAAGCTCTTTCATCTCAAGCTCTTTGTGATCAACCTCTTTACGGGCATCATACACACGCTGTTTAGCCTGCTCGAGCGACTGCTCAATTTGAAAAAACTTGCCTTTTGCATCGGCAACTTCATGTTCCAGTTTTTTTACTTCAGTCTCAAGGGTGACAAGTTCTTGATCAAAGGTCACGAGATCGATAAACGACTGCAACGGATGCTGTTCGTTCATACATTCACCTTCCGACTTTTAGTTGGGTACAATCAAAGGCTACACACGAGCTGAGAAATGAATCTTGGTGGGCCCACCAGGATTTGAACCTGGGACCTCTCGGTTATGAGCCGATTGCTCTAACCGCTGAGCTATGGGCCCCCACCAGAAACGTACTTAACAAAGAAAGGGTACACATTAAATGTACTCTTTCATCTTAAGCTAAAATGAGCTGCTTGTGAAGCAAAAAATCATCCGATTGAGCGAGTAATTTTAAAACCAAAGCGAACAGCTCAAACTCCGACTCCCTGTTGCGCAAGCCCAAAATACCGGCACAACGACTCGTCTCTGGACAACCTACAACAAATTCAATGACTTGCCGACGCCATGTCTTTCTTTTTTGCTTCTTCGACACCGGCCTTTTTTTGCACGTCATCCATCAAGCTTAGTTCTTGCATGCGCAACGCAATAAGTCCAGCACCATCGTGAGCAGCGGTATTACAGAGCTCTGCCAAAGTTTTCTCATCGGCACACACAACGGCATCTTTTTTTGATGACTCAATACTCTCTCCAGACATGGACATCAAATACCCGCCCGACACTAGTGGCCAACTTAAAAATAACAGTACTATTTTTTTCATAGAAAACCCTTTCCCTAATAACCCATGTATACAATGCTTATAGGCTGCCTCTATGCAGACAGCACATACAAATTGAGCGTAAAAAACATATTTAACGCACAATAGTAGAGCGTAACAGAAAAAAGGGTATAATCCAGGCACCAAAAAAACTATGCCGGAAACAGAAGCCGCATGACACGCACATCTTCTGTAGTCTCGAAATCGTAGCATGCCGGTGCACTGCCCAATAAAAACCGTTAGCTTTGACAATAAGATTAAAAAATTAAATATTTTTTTTAGCGCACACTGAGCAAAAAATCTTTTAAACGCTCACTGTAGCCCCACTCATTATCGTACCACCCAAATACTTTACCCATGTGGTCTCCACAGACATCTGTCATGAGCGTATCGATAATAACTGAATGGCTATTTCCGCCAAAATCACTCGAAACCAACGGCTCATTCGTCACTGAAACAATAGCTTTAAGCGCACCTGTAGTTGCCTGGGTAAAGGCAGCATTTATAGATTCTTTGGATACGGTTTTTTTTGTCGTGACCGTTAAATCGATAAGCGAAACTTTAGCAACAGGAACACGTAATGCCAAAGCCTGCACACGCCCTGCAAGCTCAGGCAACACTGATTTGATCATTCGTTGCGCACCGGTAGAGGTTGGAATGATATTAAGCGCCGCTGCACGTGACCTGCGAGCATCATCACCATCAAAGTCAAGCAAAACTTGAGTATTGGTATAGGCATGCACCGTCGTCATCATGACATGCTCTAACGAAAAGGCATCATCAAGTACTTTAAGCATGGGCATAAAGGCATTCGTGGTGCAGCTGCCCAACGAAACAATTTTATGCGTCTCTTTGTTGAAGACTGCGCTATTGATACCAGGTATAATGCTCACATCTTCTCCTTTTGCGGGAGCACTGATGAGCACAAACTGCGCACCGGCTTTCAAGTGTTTACTGGCACCATCACGCGACGTAAAATGGCCGCTACACTCGACAACCCAATCAATATGTAACGATTTCCAAGGAAGTTTTTCTGGATCACGTTCGGCAATTAACTGTATGCGACACTCATTTTTTTTGTCGGCGACAACCGTCACATCATAGGGCGTTACCACAAGAATATCTTTTTCTTGGCGCACGTCACCACTATAGATACCCATAAGAGAATCATATTTGGCTGCATATGCAACAGAACTAATATCACCCGGACCGACATTGATCGCCACTAACTCGATTGATTGTCGGGCAAATTTATCGCTCATTAAAACACGAAAGAAATTTTTACCGATACGGCCAAAACCGTTAATAGCTATGCGTATCACGGCGTCTCCTTTTTTATTTCACTCTTTTTTTATACTGCGCACCCCTCGGTTGCGCATCCATTTTCCATGCATCAATTTTTACACAATCCCTTGGTTTTTACCACTGCTCATATACAAATACTTGTGCAACAGTCACCGAATCTCTTGAGCCATCGAAGAAAAAGTATAACAAGATGTGTATGCATGATCTGCCTCGCGTCGCCACTCACGCACCAAAGAAAGCAATGCCAGTTCTTGCTCTTCTGGCAAGTCAGGCAATTCTAAAATGAATGGTTTTTTACGCAGCTCAGCACGGCCCACAAAAGTGCGCAATGCTAAAGAACCCACTATTCCCTGCCCCAAAGCACAATGTTGATCTTTATGAGAAGCGCATGCTTGTTGCGTATCATTAAGATGCACAAGCGCTACCTTATCCCATCCAATAGTCTGCGAAACAATACGTGCAAAAGAGTCTTGTCCTGCCGGAGTCACCAAATCGTAGCCATAGGAATGGGCATGCGCCGTATCTATACAAAAAGCTAGTTTTTCTGGACGATCGATCTTCTCAAGAAGGTTTTTAAAATCGTATAAATCACCGCCTATGGTCATCCCTGCCTGCGCAATATTTTCTAGCACAAAAGTAATATCGCACTCTTGCGCAAGTAAGCCATTAAGCGCACGCGCTAGTTGGTCTATTCCTGCTTCTTTAGTGCCCCAGCCCTTGGCAGATCCTGGATGCAGAATCATGTGGGTAAAAAAAAAGTCTTTTAGCCAGCGTAAGTTCGCGCATAAGCACCGGATGCCTTGGTTGAACGCCAGATAAATTAATAAGATAAGAACCATGCAAAAAGAACTGAGAAAAAAGGGAACGATACTCCCGTACAAATGTTTTTATTTCATGCGGCGACAGACGCAAAGGAGTCTTCAATTTCTGCTGCATAAAAAAACATTGCAATATCGGTTGTTGTACCCGTAATGCTTTTTCAACCGCGGCAGAAAACGAAGTATCAAGACGCAGATGTAACCCTATAGCATTGCTCATTTTCGTACACCCACTTATGAGAACCCAAGCTGGGCTTGCAAATAGGCTGCATCAAAAAAGGGTAGTAGCGCCTGATAAAACTCTCGTTTAAGATCCTGTACCTGCTCAAACGTAGAAGCCTCACAGCGCACCATAATTTTGGGTTCAGTATTGGATGCGCGAATAATGCCCCATCCATAAGGAAACTGTGCGCGAACACCATCGATGGTTATTAATTCAAGCCCCGGTTTACGCATAAGATACTCATGCACCGCATGCACGATTTTTTTCTTATCTTCTTCTCTGCACACCATCCGAATTGCCGGAGTACTTACGAGTTTTGGCATCGTTGAAAGCAATTCGGTCAGTGTTTTTCCTGTCGCAACGAGTATCTCAAATAAACGGAGGGCAGAATAAATACCATCGTCATAGCCAAAATAGCGATCTTTAAACAAAAAGTGACAACTCAGCTCACCTGCCAGGAGTGCGTTTTCTTTCTTTGCGTATGCTTTCACGATCGGAAACCCGACGGGAGACATACAGCCGCGTAAGCCAATTTTTTTGAGCGTCTGCACCAATGCGTTTGATGCATTTACATCAAAAACTACTGCTGCACCGGAATGGTCGGCTGCAATATATTGAGCAAAAAGAGCGAGTAGCCGATCGCCTACCACCAGCTCTCCCTCTTTGGTCATGGCAGCCATACGATCAGCATCACCATCCAGCCCCAGGCCAACTACTGCGTGCGTAGTCGCAAGCACTTTTTTTACATCAGCCATGTTTTTTTCGACCGTAGGATCGGCAGTATGATGAGGATAAGTACCATCAACTTCAGCGTACAACAGCTGAACATTGCGCCAATTCATACGCCGTATCAGCTCGGGAAAAACAGTTCCGGCGACGCCATTACCGCAATCAATTACCGCAGGAATCTGCATGCCATACAAATGGGGAAATTTTTCAACAAGCATAGACACATATGGTTCAATGATTGGATATTCCTGATATACCCCTTTTTTGCCGGTATGGCTACGCTGCACGCCCGCTTTAAAAAGCTCTTTAATGGCAGTAATTTCTTTGCCCGATACTGAATCAGTACCCAGACAAATTTTAAGTCCATTATATTCTTTGGGGTTATGCGAAGCTGTTATCATGATACCGGCTTGCACAGGTAAGGTATGCAATGCAAAATAGAGCGCCGGTGAAGGACAAACTCCAAGAAAAGTCACCGACAATCCACTATCGAGCAATCCCTTGCATACCTGCTCTTTAAGCGCTGGTGAATGGATACGCCCATCCATACCCAAAGCGATAGTCGTAATTGCTGGATTTTTTTCTACCAAATAAAAGGCAATAGCACGAGCCAAATCATAGGCTCTTTCGACAGATAATTCAGCGCCGACAACACCTCGAATATCATACTCTCTAAAAATAGTATCTTGCATCGCACAACTTTCTTACCAAAAAACAAAACTCATAACAAAGAGCAAAGACTTCGTAACCGTGCCCCGCCTTAACGCTAAAAAAAACATTTTAACGAACTTTATACTTCCCAGATTGTTGACGCACTCGAAGGGTATAGTATCGCATGAACAGACCCAAATGCCAACGCTTACGCTTACTCCCTATGCCTGGTACACTAATCAATGCACATGATAAAAATACTGATACCCTTTTTTAAGCAAGACCATGATTCCATTAAAACTACAAATTCGTAATTTCCTCAGTTATGGCCCCGATACGCAGACAATCTCATTTTCACCCTATCGACTACTCTGCCTCTCGGGTAAAAATGGCCATGGCAAATCGGCACTTCTTGATGCTCTAACGTGGGCAGTCTGGGGACAAGCACGCAAAGTATCTGGCGCAACAAAACCAGATGTCGGTCTTATGCGCTTAGGCCAGACACACATGCTCGTATCTCTCGATTTTTTATTTAATGGCCGGCAGTATCGCACCAAACGCGAATTTTCTCTCATGCCCAATAATAAGCAGGTGACCAATCTTGATTTTGGCATCTGGGATGAGGTCTCTCAAACATATAGACCTTTGACCGGAAAAACACTCAGGGAAACGCAAGAACGCATAGAACAAACACTCAACCTTGACTTTGATTCTTTCGTCAATTCAGCCTTCTTGCGACAGGGACAGGCAAACGAATTTTCAAAAAAATCACCCAAGGAACGAAAAGAGATTTTAGCGGCAATTCTGGGGTTAAATAAATATGACGCAGTACGTACCCTTGCCTTTGAAAAAGCTCGTGCAGCAACCGTGCAGAAAGCCCAGCTCTCCGCACTTCAGGAGCAACGAGAACGCGCATTAGAGCAAGCAACTACTATAGAACAAGAACAGACAAACGTTGTGAAGGCTCTTAAACTCCACACACAACTCGAATGTACCCTCACGCAAGAAAAAAACAGACACGAACAGACTAAAAAACTCTATTTTGATAAACAAAAAGAAGCACAAATTTTACAATTTCAACTCGACCAAAAAAACAAAAATGCATACGAATTAAAAGAAAAAATTTCAATTATTTCTCGTGAGTGGAGAACTGTACACAAAAAAATGCTCAGTATGCCGAGTACGGAAGAACTTGAAATAGAAAAAAGAAGAATAACAGAGGCGCTCCATAGCGAGCAGCAAAAACTACACCAACAATTAGAGCTCAAACAACAGTATCTGCAGCAGAAAGAAAAGTTTCAAGCTGTTGCACAGCGCTTACAAGAGGCACACTCTCAAGCCCTTACCAAACAAAAAGTACTGGTCGAACGAGCACATCTTGAGTTACAGGTAGCACAGACAACTCTTAAGCAGTTAATACAACAACAAACACTCGCAAGCCAGGAAAAAAAGGTTGTTTTGGCGCAGATTGCTCAACAAGAGACACTCATGGCGCAGTATAAAAAAGCACTCGTCAATCATGAGACACTGACACGCCAATTTGAAAGACGCAAAGAATATTATCAAAAATATATTGCACAGGGCAATCTCCTTAAAACAGAACAAGCGAGCATTGCACAGAAAAAAAACTTGGCCCATGATGAAACAAACCCAAGCTGCCCCCTGTGTGAGCAAAATTTATCTGCCGCGCGCAAACGCTTTTTAAAACAAAAATTTGATGAACAAGAGCAGTTTCTTGCCTATCGATTGCAAAAAATAAGCACGATCATACAGAAACTAAAAATAGTTCTTATTAATCAGCATGAAATACTCAAAAATGCGCAAAAAACAGCCGAATCGGTCGCTGCACTCCAAGCGCAGCTGGAACAACAAATACAAACACGGGATAAACTAACCCAGCTAGAAACTGCGCTCGAAAAACAGATATACGAAACAAAGAACCAAGAAAACAAACTGCAACAAGGATATGCTCAAGAAAAAGACCGGTTGAGCCTCATTGAAAAAGAAGGACTCAATACATTGGTAAAAGATGAGGAATATACAAAACTTGCACAAACTGCCCAACTCTTAGAAAAAGAAATGGCCCGCACCACGTACGACCAAAAAACCTATTTAGCTCTCACAGTGCAGCTCAAGCAGCTGGAACAACAAACGGCAGAAAAAGAGCTCATACAAAAAGAGTTTGCGCGCCAAGAACAACGCATGCAAGATGTCGCACAATTATGCAGGTCTCTCAAAAAAATTAAACAAGAAATACAGGATATCAACCACAAACTGATTCCTTTTGAACAATTAAAGACAGAAGAACAGACTCTCGCGCAACAAGAACAAGAACTTGCCCAAAAGCAATCGCTACTCGGCGCACAAAAAGATGAACTGATCCATAAAAAAGGAAGTCTAGAATCACAATTGCTCGCACTGGAAAAACTCAAAAAAGAGTCACTGGAACATCAAGAGCTCCTGGCCAACACTGAAACACTCATCAGCGATTATCAAGCTATTGCACATGCCATCAGTAAAGATGGCATTCAAGCATTATTAATCGAAGAAGCAATTCCCGAAATTGAACAGGCTGCCAATGATATATTAGCTAAATTAACCAATAATCAAGCACATATCAGCATTGAATCACTTAAAGATTTAAAAAAGGGCGGCACACGCGAAACTCTCGACATTAATATCTCTGATACGAGCGGTTTACGTTCATATGAACTTTTTTCAGGAGGAGAAGCATTCCGCATCGATTTTGCCCTAAGGATTGCCATCTCAAAACTACTGGCCCGACGTGCCGGCACCTCACTTCAAACTCTCATAATCGATGAAGGATTCGGCTCACAAGATGAAGAAGGGCTTACCCATATGATGAATGCGATTTATGCAATTCAAGAAGATTTTTCAAAAATTATTATCGTCTCACATTTGAATTCAATGAAAGACCAATTTCCTGTGCATATGATCGTAGAAAAAGAAGCGAGTGGCAGTAAAGTTACTGTTTTTGAGCAGGGATAAATAAAAAAGGGTCTGTTCTTGAGAGCAGACCCTCAAAAAATGAGAGTATACTTTTTTTCTCAAATCAAAAAAATTAGAGCAGAAACAAAAACAACAGAGCAGTTACCGCTCCTGCGCCCGCGCAGCCACCTAAAAGAAGCTTTCTGCGGGTAGGATCTTCCGCCATAGTAGAACCAAGTTCTTGTAATCCTTTTTCGCAACGTTGTACTTCTTGCATTCTCTTTTGATTTTCCGCATCAAGTTGTTGCTCATGGACAGCAGCATCACTCAATTTTTTTTCAATATTTTCTACGCGTTGCTTTAACTCGCGCGTATCTTTTTTAATAGGGAGTGTGCCCTCCTGCACCGAATTTCGCATCATCACACTCAGAAGATCATCTACTTTTTTTTCTCCACCCTGCTCATTCGTTTGTGTGGCTGTATCTGCGGCACAAACAAACGATCCGACACATATACCTAAAAACAGTATTACACCTGATTTCTTCATATATCACTCCTCTGGATTATTCGATTCGTCCATTACCATACGGCGAGCAACAAAATTAGTCAATAAAAAGGCCAACGGGCTCAAGACGGATATCTCATACCAATTGGCCTCTATTTTTTAGCGTATATACCAATGCCTCACACAGCCTCCCCCTAAGGAGATAGCCACAAAAACAATTGGTACGAGTACTTTCTTTTTTACTCACTCAAGACGCAGTCACAGCTGCAAATTCTATGCCACACTGTTCTGATAGTGGTTTTTATTTTTTAATTTCGAGCCTTTTTTTAAGCACTTTGATAAGTGTTTCTCTTTTTTCAGGGGAAAAACCTTCTGATTTTGGATATTTTTTATCCAAATAAGAACGTAAAACCTTGGTATACCCAGCATCTATTTTTATTGGAGTATTTCCTGAAAAGTTTATACGCCCCTCACTTGGCCATACCCATCCATACGCTACATCCTCAAGAGTAAAACAAATGACATTGCTACTCGTAGGAATTGCACCAGAAAAGATTTTTTTAATAGCTGATGTATCTAACTGGGCATGATTTATACAGAACACATCGGACAGAACAGAGGAAACCCTTGGCAGAGTCGATAACACATCGTTTGTCGCGTGAATACTGTGTATGAAAAAAAACTTTTCACTCAGCACATCCGGATACCCAAAGAATGACATTAAAACGCGTGAAGCCTCGTACTCTGAGGCATCAATATCTTTCAACAGATGACAAGCATTTCCAGGAATCATAGAAACAACTAAAGGCTCTTGCCTTACTTTATCTTTATCAATCATTCTTTTTGCATAACCGATAGAAAAAGGTATCTCTGGCGCGTATAACAAAATCGCTTTTTGATCAGCCAAAACCAGTTTTTTCTTTGGATCCCGCGTCGCTGCCATAACTTTTCCTATCTGCAACACTTCTTCTTTAAGTGCCGGAACCATAAACCACTCGGTGCCAGGAAACTTTACCAAAGGCATGTTTTCAGTCGGGAATTTAGAATATGCAAAAATGCCCTCAAAAGCTTTCGCCCAATCAACCGGCTCATCTTTTTCACACATACTAAAAAATGATTCAATATCTGAAGCTGAGGTAACTCCTGCACTTTTATACTGTTCTATGTCTTTTTCTGTTTCATCCGGTGGATAGTTCTCAACATCATTCACCCCCGGAGCCGAAGAAGGTCCGGCCGTCACGCCGGCCATGCCAATAACAAAAGGATGTTTTTCAACTAACTGGGACTCTTGATCACGCTGATATGTTTTATAAAGATTCGAACCAGCCACAAAACAGCTTATATATGCAAAAACCGACGTATCTATCTTTTTTGATAGGTAACCGAGCAGCGTTTTAAATTCAGGAATAGAAAATGAAGCAATAAACCCCTCAACCTTCTTAACTTTTTTTTGTTTATTAATAAGGTCATTCAGAAGCTGTGTTGTCTGGTTTATTGAGTTGTTATAACTCGAAATATATTCATCTTTATACTCTATCTGCGTATCGTGAAGCTTAATACTCGCGTCGAGATATGCTTGCTCAAAAAACGGTCTTTTTTGTAAACGCTCTCGCTGGTCAACCAATGCGTTACGTTTTACCGTTAGTTCATAGCGCTCATTCAACAATTTAGAAAGTCCTTCCTGCCAGTTTTCCAAATTTTCAATTAATCCTCTGGCCTCACCTTCTTCACGCCGGTTTGCCCACTTTATTCCTTCTTTCTCTTGTTCACCATGCCCATTGAGAAATAGCGTCCAACGTAAGGGCTTCCCCTCAGTACGCATTTGGTTAATACGCTTCATATCAAAAATGGGATTAAACAACTCCAAAAACACTTGACCCAGAGGCTTTTCCTTCGCCGTAAAACGACCAATAACTGGCAACCCCCGCAGCCAATTTTTTTTAAGACGATTTTTGAGTCGATCCCAGGTTAGAAAAACGTCGGTCAATTCATGAGAAATAGTCTCTCGTTTTATCGATAGACCAAGGTTCTCGCCCTTTTTATCCGCATATATCTTTGGCACAAACAACAAAAATCGCTCGCCAAATCGTGTGCAATACCACTCCTCGTGGTTAAATGAAACGCGAGAAGTAAGCAAACAGGCTTCATTAAACTCCGTTACATAGATAACATTTTGAGCTAACTTCAGTAGGTCTTTCAACTGCTGTGATAATACTGCGGCTTCTTCTGTCTTATCATTTTTATAAGCATCTAACGCTCTCAATTGGAGACTCAGCGCCCGTATCCCCACATCATAATCACTTCCCAAAAGCTTTTTCAAATCACCATGGCGCTTATCAACTTCTGGTCTACTCAGATTTTTAATATCGGACACCAACTGACGCATAAGCATAAATCTATCCCAGAGAGCTGTCGTAAAAAGAATCGGCACCGTTTTTTGGATAAAAAAAGCATTAAGCTCATTTGATAGAGATGATACAAAGTTTTCTCCCGTTCCTTCCCCCTCATCAAGAAGTATAGCCAATCTATTAGTGGAAAGAGGTGTGCGAAGAGGCACATTGGAAGGTGGCTCACTCAGGAGAAAACCAAAACGTATGGTCATACCCGCTATTGCGACAAGAAATATCCTACCATTCATACCGCTCCTCATATTTACTCAACTTCACAATCTACCCGACATCATTACCGACTATAATTAATTTTTTTTTACAAAGGCAACGAAATGAGAGCAATATAAGTAAAAGAGAAAAGTAATGCATAGCAAAAAGAGCAGTATGCTTTTCCCTGCGGAAAAGATACTGCTCTTAAAATTTTGCGCTCGATTCAGATCAGCGCGATATTACACCCACTCAAGACGAGCAACAGTCGCTGTGTCACTCATGCGTCTTCCCATAGGAATCACACGAGTATAGCCACCAGGACGGCTCACATATCTTGGTGCAATTTCATTGATCAATTTAACAATAGCTTCTTCTTTGTATGGCAATAATGCCATTACGCGGCGACGAACATTGAAATCGTTACCAGAACGCGCTATGGTTACCAATTTTTCAGTTAACCGTTGCACTTCTTTCACCCGCACCTTGGTGGTAACCAAGTGACCATACGTAATCAGGTGAATAATCTGATTACGCATAAGGGCTTTCTTGTGCGCCGGTTTGCAATTCAACTTCTTTTTTGCATTTTGATGCATCATGGCAGTACCTATCTAACTTGCGCTATGTAATCGCACGATTAAAGTTCGTTTTTAATCGATTCCTTCAACTAGCTTTGTGCATTTTTTGATGCACTGACTATTCGTGCTCTTGTTATGCGTTCTTTTTAATCGTGTGGTTCTTCTTTTGTTTGAAGCAAGCGCTTGATATCATCTTCGCGAATACCCATACCAAAAGAAAGACCAAACGCCTTCATACTATCTTTTACTTCGGTTAAAGACTTGCGACCAAAATTTTTAATTTTGAGCACATCATCTTCGCTCAAATTAACCAAATCGATAACACGTTTGATATCCGCTTGGATAAGACAGTTGTGCGCACGAACTGAAAGCTCTAACTCATCAATTGGCTTGAGCAATAATTCAACAGGCACACCCTTTAATCCAAGTTCACCTAACTGTACTGGCTCTTTTGCACCAACAAGATCAGGCTCTTTGGAAATCTCATTAAAGGGAATCTCCGCGCTCGCCAAGAAGTGTTCTAGCTGTGTACGCAAGACTGATACCGCATAGTGTAATACATCGAGTGGATTCTCTGCACCATCCGTATGAATACGGAGAGTCAGTTTATCATAATCGATTTCACCACCAACACGCGTCTTTTCAACGTCAAACATGACCTTTCTGATCGGAGAAAACATCGCATCAAGGTACATACGACCGTCTTCTTGAAATGCCTTTTCCTCAGGCCATTGCGCCGCGTGATATCCTCTGCCAGACTCGACAAAAAATTGAATGTCCAGTTCACCACCGGCCACCACTTGTCCGATCACATGATCTTTGTTAACCAACTCAAGATGATCGTCTGCTTTAATATCAGAAACACGCGCAACTTTCTCACCTTTTACCTGCAACCGCATGATACCTGGTTTGCCCGATTTGTTGCGAATAACTATTTGCTTGATGTTCAACACCAACTGCATAGCATCTTCCGCAACTCCTGGCAGCGTCGAAAACTCATTATTCACGCCCTTAATAATAACGGACGTTACCGCAGATCCCTCAACAGCTCCCAACAGAACTCGTCGCAAAGCATTACCTAATGTAATACCAAACCCAGGTTCAAGTGGTTGCGCTACCAATTCACCAAAGGTGTCAGTTAGCTGTTTTTTGTTCCAGCTCAATCGAGGAATAATTAACGGTTTATATTCCTTCTTATCCATGCAATCTCCCGGCCTTAACCTACGTATAAACAGTACTCATACAGAACACGATTACTTGGAATAGAGCTCCACAATCAAGTGCTCTTCGATTGGGACCTGAATATCAGATCGGACTGGATAGCGTAGAACATGTCCTTTGCGATCTTTCTTATCAAGCTCTAACCAATCGGGAACTTTAATCCCCATCTTCATTCTTTTATCAACAACTTGCTCCAAAAATACTGCTTTTTGAGCGACATTTGCTGCCAATGAAATAACATCGCCAACCGAAACCATGTAGGATGGCGAATATACTTTACTGCCGTTAACGAGTATATGACCGTGTACAATAATCTGACGGGCTTGTGCTCGCGAAGTGGCAAATTTCAAACGATAGACAGCGTTGTCAACACGACGCTCTAACATACTCAACAAGTTTTCGCCCGGAGTACCTTCTCTACGCTGGATGGCAGCTCTGAAAAATTTTCTGAACTGACGTTCGCGCATGCCGTACATGTCTCTAACTTTTTGCTTCTCCTGGAGCTGCTTACCATACTCAGAAACTTTTCTTCCTGGGCGTTTGGAAGTTTGCTCACCAGAATCTTTCTCTCGAGTAACTTTTTTTTCCTTCTTAACAGCAACAACAACCATGTTTTATACCCTGCGTTTTTTAGGAGGACGACAACCATTATGAGGCAACGGAGTTACATCACGGAGTACTGATACATGCAACCCTGACGACTGGAAGGTACGGACCACTGAATCTCGGCCAGAACCAGGACCACACAAATTCACTTCAACTGTTTTAACACCAAGCAGTTCCATCTCTTTAGCAAGCGTTGAAGCAACCTGAGAAGCAGCAAAAGGCGTACCCTTACGAGTACCTGTAAATCCTGCGCGTCCTGCACTGTTGCTAACAAGAACATTACCGTCCATCGTTGTTATCGTTACATAGGTATTATTAAAGGTAGCGCGCACGTGAGCTATAACAGAATCTACCTTTTTTACCTTTTTTGCTTTCTTTTTGTATGCCATCCTATCCTTCAATCAGCGTTAACTGCCGTTACTGTATTTATTTTTTCGTTACTTTGCGTTTCAATGCAATAGCTGAACCAGCTTTACGAGGACCTTTTCTCGTACGAGCATTGGTCTTTGTACGTTGCCCACGCACCGGCAAACCTTTTTTATGACGCAATCCACGATAAGAACCGATTTCTTGCAAGCGACGTATATTCAAGGTAATTTCTTTGCGCAACTCACCTTCAGTGACATATCCGCTTGAAACCTCTTTCTGAATAGCTGCAATTTCAGCATCAGTTAAATCTTTGACGCGCTTATTAAAATCGATCTTAACTTTATTTAAAATATCTTGCGAGCGCTTAAGGCCTATGCCAAACAAATAAGGCAATGCATACTCTATCCGTTTGGTCGCTGGCAAATTAACACCTTCAATACGTGCCATTCAATTCCTTACCTTCGATATATCCTTGACTAACCTTGACGCTGCTTGTGTCGTACATTTTTTTTACAAATCACACGGACAACGCCCTTGCGCTTAATAATACGGCAATCTTTACAAATTGCTTTAACTGATGTTCGCACTTTCATGAGCAAAACCTCTTAGCATATCACCAAAAAATCAATACTATCAAAAACAAATCTCACACACTCGCGCGATCAGACCTCTGACCGCTACAAAAATCTAATTTTTATATCGCAACACAATGCGTCCACGGGTCAAATCATACGGAGATAACTCTAATGCAACTTTATCACCGGGCAAAATCCTAATATAATGCATACGCATTTTACCAGAAACATGCGCTAACACAACATGACCACCTTCGATTTCAACGCGGAACATTGCATTAGGCAACGTCTCTTTTACTATACCATCAACCTTGATGATTTCTTCTTTTTGCTTCACGCCTATGCATCCTCCCTAACAATGCCCATACCTCTTGTCAATATCAGCGGTTGCCCGTCCGTTATCGCCACCGTATCTTCTACATGCACCGCCAACGATCCGTCGGCCGTGCTCGCCGTCCAGCCATCTCTTTCAATAACAACCTCATAACTGCCAGTTGTAATCATGGGCTCAATCGCAAGAGTCATACCCGCCCGAAGAATCGGCCCTTTACCCGGCACACCATAATTCAAAACTTCAGGGTCTTCATGCATATTTTTTCCAATACCATGACCCGCAAAATCACGCACTACGGCAAATCCATGCTTCTCAGCTTCCTGCTGAATCGCTGCAGAAATATCCGACAAATGATTTCCTTCACGCGCCTGCTCAATACCCTTATCCAAAACCTGCTGCGCTGCATCATTCAGTTGGCGTGCTAATGAAATAACATTTCCCACACAGAACGTCCGCGCCATATCCGCACAGTAACCATTGAGAGAGGCACACACATCAATGGAAACCAAGTCGCCATCACGCAAAAACCTATCCGCTCGTGGAATACCATGTACGACTTCGTCATTGATGGAAATACAGCTCACATGCTGATAGCCCTTATAACCCTTAGTCCGCGAAAGCATTTTTCCTTCAGCAAGCCTTTGAGCTATAAATGCATCCAACTCAGCGGTCGTCACACCCGGCTGTACCCGTAATGTCAATTCTTTAAACAACTTATCCAACAAACTACCCGCCTGTGCCATTTTGCGGATTGTTGCCTTATTTTTTATCGTAATCATCGCTTTTCAAACCCTGCCAACCGCTTGAAATCCTTAAAAACATCCTCAAGCGGTTTTTCAACCGAAAGACTTTGTATCGCTTCTCCACGCTCTCGATAAAAATCTAACAAAGCCTTTTCATGCTTATAGTACCCTGACAACCGTTCCCGCACCGTTGCCTCTTCGTCATCTTTTCGACGAACAAGGCGCGTTTGACATATGTCACAGATCATGCCTACCTTTGGGGCAAGCATTGAGCCAGATGCGGTAGAATAGACAGCCTGGCACTCTTTATTTTCACAGAGATAACGAGAACACAAGCGCTGAATAACCCCCTCGTCAGAAATCTCTAGTTGCATTATTTTAAGGCGAGCATTACTAAAGTTCTTCTCTAGCAATGATGAAAGTTCTTGTGCTTGCGGCACGGTCCTGGGAAAACCATCTAAAATAACCGTATTATGTATGGCCAAATACCGTGAAAACCAGTCATGTACCATAGCAACAACAAGGCTATCTGAAACAAGTTTACCAGATTTTATGGCAAAATCTATGTGTTTTCCTATCTCTGTCTGCTCTGCAATATGTTGTCGACATAAGTTTCCCGTCGACAACTGCTTCCAGTTAAGATTTTTAACACATGCATCTGCAAGCGTCCCTTTACCTGAACCCGGGGGACCAATAAAAATGAACAGCTCTCGCTGTGCTGAGATGCTTGCCTCTCGTTTCGTCACCGTGCGCCTCTCATCTTAAGTCTGCCTGAGGTTAAAAAGCCTTCATAGCGATGCTCTATCAAGTAGGATTCTATTTGTGCGGCAGTTTCAAGGGCAACACTCACTACAATCAATAACGAAGTACCGCTACCTCCACCCAAAAAGCTCACATAAAAGGGCAGATTTACCACGCCCCATAAAATATTTGGCAGAACAGCAAGCAGACCTAGGTACAACGCACCGATAAGACCAATACGCGTGAGTATATAGTTAAAGAACTCGGCAGTCTTTCTTCCCGGACGAATACCAGGAATAAAGCCTCCGCTCTTTTTAATATTTTCAGCAAGTTCTTCTGGGTCCATAATCATAGCGGTATAAGCAAACGTAAACAAAATAATGAGCAAGAAATCAACAACGTTAAAAAGAACACCCGTCATTGAAAACCACTCGGTCATATTCTTAAAAAATTCAAATCGAGATGATAACAGTGCAGCAATACCCATAGGAATGTTCAATATCGCACTAGAGAAAATGACTGGCATAACCCCAGCCGTATTGATTTTGAACGGGATGTAGGTGCTTTGTCCGCCATAAACACGATGGCCCACAATGCGTCGCGAGTATTGCACTGGTATTTTGCGTTCACCTTTTTCCAAAAAAACAATAAAGGCTGCAAAAAATACAAAGAGCAATGTCACAAAAATGGCCATTTCCCAACTGAGAAAGTCCAGACTCCATATTTTCAAAAAGTCTTGCGGAAAACGTGCTACGATACCAGCAAAAATGATCATTGAAGATCCATTGCCAATACCAAAAAACGAAATCTGTTCACCAAGCCACATAACTAACATAGAACCAACGGTCAAGGAAAGCATAAAAAGCAGACGAAACGCCCATCCGGGAGTAATCGCCAACCCCATACTTTCAACCCACATGGCAAAACCGAAGCTCTGCATTAAGCTAACGCCAAAGGTCAAATAACGCGTATATTGATTGATTATCTTACGCCCATATTCACCTTCTTTAATCAACTGCTCCAATGTTGGCATGGTCATAGTCAACATTTGCATGATAATCGAAGAAGTAATGTATGGCATAATACCCAAGGCAAACAGCGTCGCTTGCCGCATGGCACCACCAGACATTAAATCAATATAGCCCAAAATACCACTCGCCCCGGATGCTTGATCCATGAAATGCTTCAACTTATCAATGTCAACGCCAATGACAGGGATATGGTAGCCAATTCTATAAACAATCAAAATACCGAGTGTCACCAGAACTTTTTTCCGAAGTTCTGGTACAAAAAAGATATTGATAAAGTTTTTTAGAAGAACCACTACTAGATCTCCTCGATTATACTCGCTTGCCCACCACAATCTTGAATTGCTTTTAATGCTGTTTTACTAAAGGCATGCGCCTGAACCGTTACTTTTTTGGAGAGAGCGCCATCACCAAGCACCTTTAATAAAAAGGACATCCCTTTTTTGCTTTTTTCAGCCTTAATAAGACCTTTTTCTACCAAAGCCTGCTTAGTAACAAGCTCACCTTGGGAAAACAAATCTTCAATCTGCTGAATATTTACACACACATACTCTTTTCTTGTGTAATTTTTAAACCCACGTTTTGGCAAACGACGGGTTAAAGGCATTTGTCCACCTTCAAATATAGGAGAAACATAGCCACCAGAACGAGCTTTTTGTCCCTTATGGCCTTTGCCAGAAGTACCGCCTCTGCTACCGCCACGACCAATGCGTTTACGTTTTTTTACCAAAGGAGAAAGTTTTTCCAAACGATACAACATGACTTAGTTCCTTACCATATCAGCCACAGACATGTCTCGCAATTGAGCTAAACGAGCAGCGGTGCGTAGCTTTGCCAATGCATTAAGTGTTGCTTTTACGACATTTTTTCTATTGCCTGATCCCAACGATTTTGCCAAGACATCCTTAACACCGATCGCTTCCATAACAGCACGGACAGCTCCTCCAGCAATTACACCGGTACCCTTATAGGCCGCACGAATAACAACAGTGCTTGAGCCATGATGGCCCGCAACATCATACGGAATTGTTGTACCGCGCAAAGGAACTTCTATCATATTCTTACGTGCTCTATTGGTAGCCTTGGCTATAGCAAGAGAAACCTCACGGCTTTTTCCCAATGCAATGCCAATTTTTCCTTGCTGATCACCAGTGACAACAAGCGCGGAAAATGAAAATCGCTTTCCACCCTTAGTTACCTTAGTGACCCGGCTGACATTCACTACCGTGTCTATAAAGTTAGTATCTTTTTCTGCCATTATAAAAACCTCACCAGAATCAAACTGTTAGTTCTTTATCTAAACTTGTATATCAAAAACCTGATCATACGTGCTCTTAGACCTGAATATCGCCCACACGTAATCCTTCCGCAATGGCCTTCACTCTGCCGTGGTAACGATAGCTACCACGATCAAAAACGACAGCCTGGATGCCTAAGGCTTTAATCTTTTCTGCCAGCAGCTTACCTATTTCATGGGCAACAGTTTTCTTGTCGCCGGCTATTTTTTTCAGTTGTAATGAAGAACAACTTGCCAGGGTTTTACCAGCAACATCGTCAATTACTTGCGCATAGGTGTACTTCAAGCTGCGAAATACTGATACACGAGGCAAATCGCTCGTAAGTTTGATTTTTTTTCGCACCCGAAAAAGTCTTCGCTGCGTTCTCTTTTTTTCTCTTTTCTTAAGACTCACGGTATATCCCTTATTATTGGTATTCTAAAGCTACCTTATGCAGAGGCCTTAGCTTTACCTGCTTTACGTGTAATAACTTCGGTAGCTAACTTTATTCCTGTTCCTTTGTACGGCTCAGGCAAACGTAACGACCGAACCATGCTGCACACGTGTCCAACAAGTTCTTTATCAGTCGACTTAAACGTCAACTGTTGCCCAGTTTTATCGATATCAACCGATACGCCCTGAGGAAGAGCAAAATCGATTTTATGGCTGAACCCTAATGAAAATGTCATATTGCTCCCAGAAAGAGCAGCCTTAAAACCAAGCCCTACAATTTGAACCTTTTTTTCAAAACCTTCGTTGGATCCTTGTATCTTATTTGCCAACAGCGCACGATCAAGTCCCCAAACCTGGTTCAACTCCCGATGCAAAGAACCCTTTGATGCCGCATCTTTAGGTAACAGCACCACGGAACCGTCACGCACAGTTGCTGTCAGCAAATCTGACAATACAAAAACACCAGAACTTTTAGGCCCCTTAAAATGAACCTCTTGCCCCTTAACTTCAAGCTGAACTTTGCCCAGCGCAATCGGTTTTCTTCCTATCTTAGACATACGCTAACCTTTTCCTACCAGACCGTACAGATTACTTCACCACCGATGCCCAACTGCTCGGCCTTCTTATGGGAAATGACACCTTGGCTTGTTGAAATTATAGAAAGTCCCAAGCCGCCAATAACAGGCTTAAATCCTTGAAAGCCCTCATAGCGACGTCTTCCCGGCGTGCTAATTCTTGTTATTTCGTGGATAACAGACTCACCACCAACGTATTTTAAAACAACTTTGAGAGTCCGTTTACCAGCCTCTTGATCAGAAACTACGACATCGCGAACAAATCCTTGTTCCTTTAGAATTTGTGCAATGGAATAGCGCATAACTGAATAAGGCAATTCCACAGATGACTTGGTTGCCAAAATACCATTTCTGATTACCGTCAAAAAATCACCGATTGAATCAACCGACATGAATGTCTCCTACCAACTTGTCTTCTTAACTCCAGGAAGCAGGCCTTCCAGGGCATTTTTTCTAAAACACATTCTACACATCATAAACAGTCGCATATATCCTCGTGCACGTCCACACAATTTACAACGATTGTGCACGCGTACTGCGAATTTAGGTTCTCTTTTAGATTTTTCAATCAATGCCGTTCTGGCCATAGCTCCCTCAAACTTATTGCTTATTTTTTACGAAACGGTAATCCAAAACTTTTCAAAAGCGCAAGCCCATGTTCATCATTTTTTGCCGTTGTATGAATAGTAATGTTCATACCATAGGCCTTCTCACTTGTCTCATAGTCAACTTCGGGGAAAATCAAACATTCTTTGATGCCCAAGTTATAGCTGCCTCTTCTATCCAGCTTAGGCGATATTCCCTGAAAATCACGCACCTTAGGCAATGCCAACGTAACAAGACGGTCTAAAAATTCATACATACGTCTTTTACGCAGAGTAACTTTCACTCCAAGCGGCATACCTTCACGAATCTTAAAACCTGCAATAGATTTTCTCGCGAGCGTTCGTACTGGCATCTGGCCAGTAACCTGCGCAACTAACTGCATAACGACAGCAATAAACTTGCTATCAGCAACAGCTTCTTTCACACCAACGTTGACCACAATCTTGTCAATCTTTGGCACTTCCATAATATTTTTTAAACCAAGCTCACTTTGAAGCTTGCTACGAATTTCTTTTTCGTATAATTCTTGTAATCGAGTCTTTTCCATCATGAACCCTAATCTTAACCAGCAGGAGATTTAAAATATTTCACTACAGCGCTTGCAGGTCCGCGCTTTTTTGCCAGATTCCAACACTGCACTTCCTACCCTGCATGGCTTTTGACAGGCCGTACATACAGGCATTACATTTGAAGCATCAATAAAGCTTTCCTGCTTTTTTATGCCCGCAACATCACCCTGTTTGCGCGCTTTGGCATGATGGGTTGCAATAGCAACACCTTTAACCAACACCGTGCCTTTTTTGGGCTCGATATCAATAACCGTACCCTGCTTGCCTTTATCTTTTCCGCTAATCACCATCACGGTGTCATTCTTTTTTACTCGCATAACCATGTAAGCGTCCTCTTACAAAACTTCTGGTGCCAATGAAATAATCTTAAAATATTTTTTTGCACGTACTTCACGTGCAATAGGACCAAAAATACGAGAACCTACTGGCTCCTGATCTTTGATAATAACCGCCGCATTGTCACCAAAACGTATATAACTTCCATCTTCTCGACGAAACTCTTTTTTGGTTCGCACAATGACAGCCGTTACTACTTCGCTTTTTTTTACTAAACCATTCGGAATAGCTTTTTTTACGGCACAGATAATAGTATCACCCAAATAAGCGTAACGTTTGCGTGTACTTCCGACAATATGAATACACTGCAATTGCTTAGCACCAGAATTATCGGCTACTTCCAAATATGATTGCTTCTGAATCATAACACCACCTGCTCTTTATCCGCCACGCTGCCGGCTCTCACGATGCGACCCAAATACATATATTTCGTCTTTGATTTTGGACGGCCTTCAAAAAATTCAACGATGTCGCCCACATTTGCTTGTTCAAGTTCGTCATGAACTTTGTACTTTTTTTCCCAGTGCACCACTTTATGAGAGCGCGCGTCCTCGAGCGTCCTTGCCACCTTTACCACGATGGTTTTGCCCATTTTATCAGAAACAACCTCGCCCAGGAAGAGGCGCTTTTGTTTTTCCATGCCGTTTTCTGCCATTGAGATCTACCTTTATGTCGAATAATCGCTACTATTTAAGCTTTTCATGCTCTTTTTGAGTCGCAAAGGTCAGCACGCGTGCAACATCTTTCTTCAGCTTTTTAAACTGAGAATAATCTTTCACATGCGCCGTCGTTGCATTCAATTGAATATTGAAAAGCTCGCGCCTGACCGCCTCAAGCTTGACTTTCAGCCCAGCCGCGTCCAATTGCTTCAATTCATCCTTGAATTTCGTCACTTTCATTGTTGCTCTGCTCACTCATCAAAAAACTAATTCTTCATTTTTCTTAACAAACCGCGTCTTTCCCGGCAACTTGTAAGCAGCTTCCTTTAATACGGTACGCGCTTCAAGCTCGTTCAAGCCGCCAACTTCACAAATCAAACGGCCGCGCTTGACCATCGCCACCCAAAATTCAGGATTTCCCTTACCTTTACCCATACGTGTTTCGGCAGGCTTTTTGGTAATCGGCTTGTCAGGAAAAACTCTTAAAAAAAGAGATCCACCTTTTTTGAGACCACGCGACAAACATACACGCATTGCCTCGATTTGCTGTGCAGTAAGACGAACCGGGTCAATAGCTTGCAGACCATAGTCTCCAAAGCCAACAGTTCGCGCTCCCTTTGAGCGTCCCTTCAGGTTCCCTTTTTGAACCTTTCTATACTTAGTTTTTTTTGGCATCAACATGATCGCGATCTTTCATCTAATATCAACTGAGCTGGTATTCACCTTTATAAATCCACACCTTAACGCCAATAATGCCATACGTAGTTTTTGCTTGCGCAAAACCATAATCAATATCGGCTCGTAACGTATGCAGTGGTACGGATCCCATGCGAGTCCACTCTCGGCGGGCGATTTCAGCACCTTGCAAGCGACCAGAACAACAAATCTTGATACCCTTAACGCCACTTCGTAAGGATGATATTGCCGCTTTTTTCATGGCACGCTTATAACTAACGCGCTTAATCAACTGCTCTGCAATGTTCTTTGCTACCAGGGTAGCATCTATCTCAGGAGTCTTAACTTCCTGCACAGATACTTCAACGTTCTTTTTTAACGCTGTGGCCAACTGAGCTCGTAATGATTCGATCTCTTGACCCTTTTTGCCAATAACAACACCAGGACGACCAGAGTGAATGATAATACGCACATTATCACTCGCTTTTTCAATTTCAACCCGCGCAAGCTCAGCGCGTTCTAATATTTGATCAAGCATAGTACGAATAGCCAAGTCTTCCAATAGAAGCTTGCCATACGATCCACGCGCAAACCAGCGAGCATCCCAATCACGATACACACCAATTCTAAAACCCTTTGGATGAACTTTTTGACCCACGTCACGCCTCTTTCTGCTCAATAGGTTCTACGACTACCTTCATGTGACTATAGCGACGTCGCTGCAACGCTGCCCGCCCCATTGCACCCGGTTTATATGACCGGACCGCTGGCCCCTCATCAACGCGGATATCTTTAATAACCAACGCATCAGGAGCAATATCACGTAAATTTCTTGCGTTTGCCGCTGCTGAAGCGACCATCTTTAAGATTGGCTCCGCCTTTTTCAAACGGCACGTTCCCAACCAGGCAAGCGCATATTGTACATTTTTTCCCCGTACTACATCAACGAGCGGACGTAGCTTGTAGGGTGAATATCGAATATATCGAGTCTTTGCGACAAACTGCATAAGAAATCCCACTATTAAACGTGCAATCGGTAATCTTTCAAAATAGTCCCTACTCTCTACGGTAAGGACAGGATCATATTTTTTGTCATAAACAAGGCGCGTAAAAAGGCCTTGATTCTATAAAGGGGAGCTAAAATAGTACTAATAGGCAACCAATATTTCTCGATCCTATCGCTATTCTGCTGGCGCCGCGCCTTCTTTACGCTGACCACTGTGTAGCCTGAAGGTCCTAGTTGGCGCAAATTCACCTAAATAATGTCCAACCATATTTTCGGTAACAAAAACAGGAACAAACTTTTTACCATTATGAACAGCTATGGTAACCCCAATAAAATCAGGAATCACCAAACTTCTACGTGACCAAGTTTTAATTGCTTCACGCTTGCCGGTCTCTTGCGCTTGTTTGACCTTTTTCAACAGAGAATCCTGTACGTAAGGACCCTTTTTGGCAGATCTAGCCATATTATATACCTCGTCCTGACTTTATTTCTTTTTGCTCTTACGTCTTTTCAATATCAAAGGATTCTGACGTGTACGCGTCTTAGTTCCTTTACATCCTTTACCCCAAGGTGTCATAGGGTGAGAGCCAGACTTTGAACGGCCTTCACCACCACCATGTGGGTGATCAACAGGATTCATTGCCATACCACGCACCGTTGGGCGAATCCCCAAGTGACGCGTTCTACCCGCCTTACCCCACACTATATTCTTATAATCAGCATTACTCAAAACACCGATAGTAGCCCAACAATCAAGCGGCACCATGCGAATCTCTCCCGAAGGCATCTTGAGCGTTGCATGCTGCTCATCTTTTGTCACCAACTGAGCAAAAGCCCCGGCGCCACGGGCAAATTTCCCGCCAGACCCAGGAACAACCTCAATATTATGAACATCGAAGCCAAGCGGCACATTTTTCAATGGCATCGCATTACCCGTTTTTGCATCAGCATTTTCCGCTGCCATAACGGTATCACCCACGGAAAGGCCTTCCGGTTTCAAAATATATCTTTTTGCACCATTTTGATAGATAACCAATGCAATGCGAACATTACGATTTGGATCATACTCAACCGATACAATCTTACCGGGAACATCACGTTCAGCACGCTCAAAATCGATCAAACGATATTTACGAGCTGCGCCGCCACCTTTGTGACGCGTAGTAATCCTACCATACGCATTTCTTCCGCCATGTTTTCTAAGCCCAACAGTGAGGCTGCGCTCAGGAGTATTGGTCGTAATATCGCTCGAATCAAGAAAAGATTGAAAACGGAGCGATGAGTTTCTCGGCCTTCGTTTAATAATAGCCATATTGTTAACCCTTATACCTAATTTCTTGTGGTCTTATCTTTAGGGCCCCGTACCTGCTCTTCAGCTACTTTCGTCATACCGGCTTGGTCAAGCAAGTCAAGCGAATGGCCTTCCTTCAAGGTAACAATAGCCTTTTTTCTTAGTAAGCCGCAGGTCTCAAATTTACCAACTCTGCGCGTCTTTCCCTTACTTACAATTACTCGCACTGAATCAACTTTTACATTGAAAAGTTTTTCAAGCGCCTCTTTAATGAGAGGCTTGTTTGCTTTTGGATGTACCCGCAGCACAAGTTTTTTTAAATTTTTATTAATGGTGTAGGCCTTATCAGTAAGCACCGGCCCCTTAATAATATCATATACCGTTAAGTCCATTGTTCAACCATCCCCTTAAAGTGTTCTTGATCTTTTTTGAATAACACCCAGAAGTCGCTTTGTATCAGAGAAAAAATATCGGGTTGATCGTAAAACAGCAGACGTACTGTTGGAATATTGGCAAAAGATGCATATGTTGTCATATCTTCAAATGGTACAAATATAGTTATTTTGCGACCATCAAGTCCCGCATTCTTCAATGCTGCGTATGCTGCAGAAGTCTTTGGGCCTTGCACTGGAGCTTCCCAGTCAAGCATCATCAATTTTTGACGTTGCTCAAACTCACCCAGCGCTGTTGCTAATGCACCTCTTTTAAGCTTTTTCATGGCCTGTAGTGTTCTTACTCGAGCTTGAGGCCCGAAGGAAACACCGCCACCTCGCCAAATTGGTGAACGAGCAGAACCAGCACGAGCACGTCCCGTTCCTTTTTGCTTCCAAGGTTTTTTTCGTGAGTAAGCAACATCTGCACGTCCCTTACACGCCACGGTTCCTTGCCGCCAATTTTGGAGCAATACTCGTATTAATGTCGAAAACCCACTGTTTTTTATTTTCTTTTCAGGCAAAGAAATGCCAAGGTCCTTCAGGGAAACGGCTTGCGCGATGCTCGCCTGCGTGCCTTGCTCTTTTGTATTTTTTTGCTTACTCATGATCTACCTATCACCCTACGCTTTCCGCATAAAAACAAGCGATCCGCCTTTTCCTGGCACGGAACCCTTAACCAGTACAACATCAGCACTTTTATCTACCTTGACAACTTCAAGATTTTCCATAAAGCGCTGTTTGACTCCCATGTGTCCGGGCAATCTTTTTCCCTTAATGACCCGACCTTCGGCCCGTAAGTGACTGACGGATCCGGTCTTCCTGCCCAACTTTGAACCATGACTTGCACAACCACCATTAAAGTTGTGACGTTTAACGCCGCCAGCAAATCCACGACCCATAGTCAAACCAGAAAGATCGACTTTGTCACCCTGATTGAGCACGGTAGTGCAATCAAAAACTTGTCCAACTTCCAATCCCGCCACTGCATCATCCTGCTTAATTTCACGCAAAAAGACAAAGTAGGTCTTGGTCTTTTTCAACCATTCAGCTGAAAATTGTTCTTGAGCATACCGTTCTTTAACCAGCCCAACTTGTACCGCGTTATACCCATCACGAACTTCAGTCTTGATGTTGGTTACGAGCCAATGTCCAACATTGATAGCCGTAACTGGTATAACCTTATCCTCAGCAAACAGCTGGGTCATTCCTATTTTTCTACCCCACAAACCTGCAACCATTGAATGACCTTTCATCTCACTTGATTTCGACATCGACGCCGGAGGATATGTTTAACTTCATCAACGCATCCATTGTTTTATCCGAAGGAGAAATTATATCCAAAATGCGTCGGTGTGTTACTAATTCAAATTGCTCACGTGATTTTTTATCAATATGAGGGGAACGCAACACCGTAAAACAACGCCGTTTGTTGGGAAGGGGGACAGGCCCCATAAGTTGAGCGCCTGTCCTTCTTGCTGCAAAAACAATCTGCTTAACAGCTTTATCCAACAGTCGATGATCATATGAACGGAGGGTTAAGCGAATTCTCTGTTTCTTCATCATCACCTTGTTTATTCTATAATCTGGGTGACAACGCCGGAACCTACCGTACGTCCACCTTCACGAATTGCAAAACGAAGATCCTTATCCATAGCTACCGGTGAAATAAGTTCAACATTAAGATCAACGTTATCACCCGGCATAACCATTTCTCGCCCAGCAGGCAAGGTTACAATACCCGTAACGTCAGTTGTTCTGAAGTAGAACTGCGGACGATAGCCAGTAAAGAATGCGCTATGTCGGCCACCTTCTTCTTTGGTAAGAATATATACCTTACATTGGAATTTTTGGTGAGGAGTTATAGAACCTGGCTTGGCAATAACCATACCACGCTCTACATCTTCTTTCTTGGTACCACGCAACAAAAGACCAACGTTATCACCAGCAAAGCCTTCGTTCAAAAGCTTTCTGAACATTTCAACGCCAGTAACTACCGTCTTACTGTTCATGCCAAAACCAATAAGATCGACTTCATCACCAACTTTTACTTTACCTTGTTCAATTCTGCCGGTAACAACCGTACCACGGCCGGAAATTGAAAAGACACCTTCAACAGGCATCAAGAAAGGCTTATCAAGTGCACGTGCTGGCTCTGGAATAAATTCATCAACAGCTTTCATCAATTTTTCCATCGCCTGGTAGCCCTGCTCGCCCTTATCACCATTCAAGGCCTTAAGAGCTGATCCTCTAATAACCGGAATGGTATCTCCAGGGAAATCATATTTCTTGAGCAGGTCACGAATTTCTTCTTCGACCATATCTACCATATCTGGATCATCGACCATATCGACTTTATTCAAAAATACAACCAGCGCAGGAACGTTAACGTTACGCGCTAAGACTATATGTTCACGAGTTTGAGGCATGGCTCCATCGGCAGCAGAAACAACCAAAATAGCGCCATCCATCTGTGCAGCACCGGTGATCATATTTTTGACATAGTCAGCGTGACCAGGACAATCAATATGGGCATAGTGACGTTTGGCAGTCTCATACTCAACGTGAGAAGCTGCAATCGTAATACCACGAGCCTTTTCTTCAGGCGCGTTATCAATTTTGTCAAAGGCGGTAAAATTTGCCAACCCTTGTTCAGACAAATACTTCGTTATAGCTGCTGTCAACGTCGTCTTACCATGATCAACGTGACCAATAGTTCCGATATTTAAATGCGGTTTCTTCCGCTCAAATACATCTCTTGCCATCGCGCAATCTCCTAAAAAACATACATGCTATAAAGCCATACCTATTTCTTCTTAACAATCTCATCCTGGACGTTCTTAGGTACCTCACGGTAACATTCAAACTCCATGGTAGAACTCGCACGTCCCTTACTCATAGAACGAAGCTCAGTTACATAGCCAAACATTTCGCCAAGCGGAACCTCCGCCGTGATTATCTGGTTACCAACGCGCGCTTCCATTCCCAGAATACGACCTCTACGCGAATTCAAATCTCCCATAACATCGCCCATATACTCTTCGGGTGTTTCCACTTCGACCTTCATAACAGGCTCAAGAAGTACTGGCGAAGCCTTCTCCATTCCGGCACGAAATGCCATCGCTGCCGCAATCTTGAAAGCTATTTCAGAAGAGTCGACATCGTGATAAGAACCGTCATAAATAGTCGCCCGCAAATCTACCACGGGATAACCACCCAAGACGCCACTATTCACTGCTTCTTCAAGTCCTTTTTGAATGCCAGGAATATATTCTTTTGGAATAGTACCACCGACAATCTTGTCAACTATCTCAAAACCTTTGCCACGCTCAAGAGGCTCGAGCTTAATCCAAACGTGTCCATATTGACCACGACCACCCGACTGACGGATGTATTTTCCTTCGGCATCAGCACTCTTTTGAATTGCCTCTTTATAAGCTACCTGCAATTTACCCTGGGCAACATCAACCTTATGCTCACGACGCAAACGGTCAACAACAATCTCAAGGTGCAATTCACCCATACCAGAAATTTCCGTTTGCCCAGTCTCTTCGTTGTATGTAAATCTAAAAGATGGATCCTCTTGCATCATTTTTCTCAGAGCAAGCCCCATCTTTTCATAGTCGCCCTTATTCTTCGGTTCAACCGACGTAGAAATAACAGGCGTTGGTATATCAATAGACTCAAGAAGAACTAGACGATCTTCTGTACACAAACTGTCACCGGTATTAGCATCACGGACACCAACTACTGCGCCAATATCACCGGCATGCATTTCATCTATTTCTTCTCGTTTATTAGCATGCATCTTAATTAAACGGCTCACACGCTCTTTACTTCCCGTGCGTACATTATACACATAGGAACCCGCCTTCAATTCGCCGGAATAAACACGAATAAAGTTGAGCACACCAACATAAGGATCAGTCATAATTTTAAAGACCAATGCACTCAACGGCTCTTGTGTACTCGAATGAACCTCAATTTCTTGACCGGTACGTTTTTCAATACCCTTTATCGGCGGCACATCCACCGGAGAGGGTAAATAATCAACTACCGCATCCAACATCAGCTGAACGCCCTTATTTTTAAAAGCAGTGCCACAAAAAATAGGCGTTACTTTTCGCTCAATAACACCTTTACGTAAGGCAGCCTTAATTTCAGGAATAGTGATTTCTTCTTCGTTAAGATATTTTTCAGCAAGCGCTTCATCAAAATCACCCGCCGCCTCAACAATCTTCGTACGAAGTTCTGCAATCTGATCTTTATATTCGGCTGGAGCATCTGACCAAACTACATTCTCGCCGCGCTCTCCCTCAAAAGTGGCCATCTTGCCTGTCAAAACGTCAATAATAGCACGAAATTCATCAGATGCGCCAACAGGGATTTGCATAGCAAGACCGTTGGCCTTCAGCTTTGTGTTAACATCGTTAACAACCCTGAAGTAATCCGCCCCAATACGATCTAACTTATTTACAAAAATAATACGCGGCACTTTGTAACGGTTAGCTTGCCGCCAAACGGTTTCTGACTGTGGCTGCACACCAGCAACACCACAAAAAACACCGACCATGCCATCAAGAACGCGCAATGAACGCCCGACCTCAATGGTAAAATCTACGTGTCCCGGGGTGTCAATAAGATTAATTTGATGATCTTGCCAAAAGCAGGTAGTCGCCGCCGACGTAATCGTTATACCGCGCTCGCGCTCTTGCTCCATCCAGTCCATGACCGCTTCGCCTTCATGAACTTCGCCAATTTTATGCGAGATACCAGTATAAAACAAAATGCGCTCAGAAACGGTCGTTTTTCCCGCATCAATGTGCGCCGCTATACCTATATTTCTATATTTTCTAATCGGATACTTACTCATCGCTCAAACACCCCTTACCATGCATAATGAGAGAAGGCACGGTTCGCCTCTGCCATTCGATGCACATCTGCCTTTTTCTTTACCGCTGCACCCTTACCCTCTGCAGCATCAATCAACTCTTGACCAAGTCGTTTGCCCATGGTTTTATCAGAGCGATCACTTGCCGCATCAACTAACCAGCGCATCGCCAAAGAACGACGACGATCAGGGTTTACCTCCATTGGAATTTGATACACGCTACCACCAACCCGGCGCGGACGCACTTCGATGACCGGCATTACATTTTCCATAGCTTCCTGGAATAAACGCAAAGCCTTTTCTTTTTCGCCTTTAGCCTTTTTTTCCAACACATCCAGCGCTTCGTACACAATTGTACGAGCAGCATTTTTTTTGCCACGCCACATAACAACATTGATCAAGCGCTGCACCGTCAAACCAGCCTGCTCATCAATAGCACCATACACTGGATCTGGAAGAATTATGCGTCTAAAACTGAGAATCTTTTTGCGCCTAGGCATACTGTAATCCTTTAATACTCTTTATTTTGGACGTTTTGCACCATACAACGAACGCCCTTGACGTCGACTTTCAACACCAGCCGTATCAAGCGTTCCTCGAACAATATGATATTTAACACCAGGCAAATCAGGCACCCGGCCTCCACGAACCAAAACCACAGAGTGTTCCTGTAGATTATGGCCTTCGCCAGGTATATATGCAGTGACTTCTATTCCCGTAGAGAGCTTCACACGCGCAACTTTACGCAATGCTGAGTTAGGCTTTTTCGGCGTTGTGGTAAACACACGCGTACAAACACCACGCACTTGCGGAGAGCCCTTAAGAGCACCGCTACGAGACTTGACCTTTAATCTTATTCTTCCGGTTCGAGACAATTGATTTACTGTAGGCATCGCCCAAAAACCCTACCTATTAGGAGAGTGTACACTCTGGTTTAATTTATTTTTAGCCGTACTGGCTACCGATAATTTCTAAGTAAGACAAAAGAAAAAAACAGTAGAACAGACGAAACTCATTACTATTTTACCCTTTTTGCGAATATTTTCAAGAAATATTACTGGTTAAATCGCTCATCCCATACCAATAAACTATTCCTGAACCAACCCGCAATTTCTACCATGATCGTGCCGCCTATTTACCAAAGGGCATCTTACGAACTCAACGCCACACGAGGTTTATATAAACTTATTCATAAGCAATAATGCTTTACTGCAACTGTAGACGCCAGCAACAGTACATGTTATTGTAACAGAGATCAGGGGCAACACAAGAAGATCATATGTCCCTCAAACAAAAAAACGATTTTTGGCACATGGTTTTTCTCGCCAGAATTCACTGAATAAACCGCGGGCCCATTGCCACTAGTGCTTATTACCAAAGGAGTACCGATATGGTTAAATTGCTTCTAGCCCTTCCCCACACACTTTTTATAAGCCTTGCCGGCATCATAGGATTCGGCTTATTAGTGGTTGTTCATGAGTTTGGGCACTTTTTCTTTTGTAAGCTCTTTCACGTCAAAACACCCACCTTTTCTGTTGGCTTTGGCCCCAAACTAGTGACCAAAAAAATTGGCGATACCGAATTCGCCCTCTCCGCCATCCCTCTTGGCGGCTACGTTGAAATTGCCGGACTTGCCGAAGTTGGACAAGGAGAACAAAAAGAAGCCCATAGCACCGAACAAACATCATTCTCACAAAAACCATACTACCAAAAAATCCTTATTCTAATTGGCGGCATCGGCTTTAACCTGCTGTTTGCCCTGGGCGCTTTTTGGTTGATTTTTATGCTTGGCATACCAAAAAGCCCTCTCTTTTATCCAATAAACTCAGTACCGGTCATTCAAAGTATACAGCCAGATTCACCCGCACAAAAAGCTGGATTACAAATCGGCGACACCATCATTGCAGTCAATGGCATAGCCATAGAACAAAACGTACAAAAGCTCACACAGGTACTCCACGCATCAGCCAACACCCCACTTTCCCTGCGCATAGAACGTCAGGAGCCAACTCAACCACAAGCAACTACCGATACCTCCTTGCCGACAACAATCAGTGACAGCACCAAAAAAACCCCTGCTACTTTAAACACATTGGAAATAGTAGCAACGCCCAATGCACAAGGCATCTTAGGCATCACCTTCCAGGCTGGCCAGCTTCCCGGCTACGGATTTTTTGAATCATTAAAGCGATCACTCAGCCTTACCATCATTGTCATCCGCAATGTAGCAGGTGCTTTTGCAAGTCTTTTAAAAGGCCACAATCTCGATCAAGTCTCAGGCCCGATTTCTATATTTGAAGCAACAATTAAGGGTGCCGGACAGGGCTTTAGTATTTTCTTGGCTATTTTGGCACTCATCAGCATAAATCTGGCAATCTTGAATTTGATACCCTTACCAATAACAGATGGTGGCCAAATTTTGTTTCAGACAATCGAAGCAATCATCCGACGAGAAATACCTCTGCGCATAAAAGAATTCATCTTCATGGCCTGCTGGATTTTATTTATCCTGCTTGCTCTATACATGAGCGCCAAAGATATAATGCGGTTAGCTGGCACTTCTCTATCCCGTTCATTCCATGTGCTCGGCGACTTTTTCAGTAAAATAGCACACTGGTTTAAATTCTAAAAAAAATCGCATTTGTTCGATCGTCAGAGACGAACTTTAAAAAACTGGGGTGTCTATCGTCATACGATTCACACCCCAAAGCACGTACATTCATCTCATAGCAGGTACACCCAAATATCCTCCTCCAAAAATAGCCATAAAAAATCCCGCTACTCAATGAGTAACGGGATTATATCTTTTAAAACGCGTTATAGGCTTATGCTTGTTGAGGGTTTTGAGCTGCATGCGGATGATTTGTGCCCGCGTAGACTTTCAACTTCTTAATCATTTGATCACTCAGCTTGTTCTTAGGCAACATTCCCTTTACTGCATGCTCAATGACTCTTTCTGGAAATTTTTGCAACATTTCCTTTGCAGTCGTCACTTTATAACCGCCCATCCAACCGGTATAACGGTCATATATTTTATCTTCTAGTTTGTTGCCCGTGAGAACTATTTTCTCGGCATTAATGACAACAATGTAATCACCAGCATCAGAGTGCGGTGTATATGCGGCCTTATGTCTGCCACGCAAAACATCAGCTATACGAGTGGCAAGACGACCTAGCACTTGGCCTTCGGCATCAATGAGCCACCATTGCGGTTGTTGCTCTTCTTTTTTGAGAAAAAATGCTTTATTCATGTCCATGATCAAGACCTCTTTTGGTTCCAAAAGCTTCTAATTGGGATTTTTTGATCGAACGGGATCGTTATTTACTGTAGCCTAAAGAGCCCCATTGGTCAAATTTTAAGCATAAATTTGACCCACAAATATAAGCTAAAACTGGATTAACAGCCCCAAAGAACAGTATACTGGACTAAAACAAACTAAAAAATAGGATTTTTATGCATAATTCCTGGGTCTCTCTTGTTCCTCCTATTATTGTCATTCTTGCTATCTTTATCACTAAAAATATAAACCGTTCTTTAATAATTGGCATTCTGTCCGCCGCCCTAATAGCCGCTGATTTTTCTCTTAGTAGCGCCGGAAATCTCACTTTTGAGCGAAGCTACGACATTCTGACAGATGTAGACACGCTGTATTTGTACCTGTTCTTATTTATCTTGGGAGCAATAATCACTCTTATTGCAAAAACAGGCGGTGCTTACGCCTTAGCCCATCGATTGGCACAAAAAAAACTATCCAAAAAAACGACCGAATATTCATCAATGCTCGTTTCGGCTCTGTTATCTATAGATGATTATTTAAGCACGTTGACCGTTGGTTACGTCATGCGTCCCATTACTGACCGTGTCCGTATCTCCCGCGCAAAACTTGCCTTTTTAGTCCATGCTATGGCAGATGGGTTGATCATGTTATTGCCTATTTCAAGTTGGGTTACCGCACTGACCAGCACCCTTGACCAATCAGGCATCACCGATCATGGCGCCACGTGCAAAATCGTTTCCGATCCCTTCTTGCTGTATGTACAAACAATACCATTTATTTTTTACGGTATTTTTACAGTTCTTGTTGTTACCCTGTTGGTTAAAACACAATTGGCATTCGGCCCCATGGCTCGGTACGAACAAATCGCACAAACATCTGGCAATTTATTTGGCAAAATAAACCATCCGGCAGAAACAGCTGACACAGAAAAACATACCGGAGCTTTAACCGATTTGATACTGCCATTGTCACTTTTGATCGGCATCATTATTTTGGGTAGTCTATGGACAGGAAATTATTTCTTGTTTGGCGGCTCACAAGGTTTTCTTGATGCTATAAAAAACAATACACAGCGCGAACGTTCTATTATTATGTGTCTAGCCGGCACCTTAAGCTTAATAATAAGTTGGCTTTTTGCTGCTCTACGAAAAAAAGTTGAAAAAAAATCGCTCCCATCACTTTTTGTTGGTAGCTACAAGCTCATGAACTCGGCAATCATTTTAATCACACTAGCGGGAATTTTGGGAGCTATTTTACGCATAAACCTCCAAACCGGAACTTATTTGGCCGATTTGCTCCTTGGTTCATTGCCTCTTTTTCTTCTACCACTCATTGTTTTTGTTGTTGCCCTCTTTCTGGCCACAATAACCGGGTCCGCCTTTGGCTCCATGATGCTCCTCATTCCCATCATAGTTCCCATGCTCATAGCATTGAGCGGAGCCACGATACCTGCATCTCCCGAAGCCCTACCCCTGCTATTACCTGTGTTGGGCGCCATTTTCTCTGGAGCTGTGTGCGGCAACCATATTTCCCCTATTTCTGACACTACTATCATGGTTTCAACAAGCACCGGTGTTGATCCTGCAGAACATGCTAAAACACAAATTCCCTATGCCCTGATCGCCATTATCGCATCAGCGATTGCGTTCTTCTTAACCGGACTGTTGCGTGGAACCGGTTACTGGTTCAATGCAGGCGCCAGCTTGGGTATTGGCGCCTTAACCTGCATCGTAATTATTTATGCCATCCTTTTACTGCAAAAACAGGCACATAAACGCAGCGAATTACAAGAACGCCATTAAAAACTTATTGACGCGACAAAACAACCTGCTACGCTTAACGTAAAAATTTTATCGGAGCTTTTTATGATAATAAATACCAAACAACAACATCTCATTTTTTCATTCATTCTTGTCTGCGGTACTATACATGCAGCAACCGCTATGGAAATAGGAATTGAACAAAGTACCAGGCAATTAATAAATGAATTGCCTGAAAAATTCGAAACAACAATTAAAAGCATAGGACCCGTGGTCGAAAAAATCCCTACAAAAATGACCATTGCGCTGCAGCTACCAACTATAGAAAAACAGAGTCTTTTTACTTTTTTGGGTGTTATCGGCGCCATTACTGGCATTAGGTTGGTTCATACGGGCATAAACATGTTAACCGATCCCTCCTACCCACACCAAGCACAAAACATTACTTTCAGCTCTGTACCAAGTAAAAGCAATTCAGTATCAAAAGAACGGCTGGAAGAGATACGCACCGATATTCGCAAGCGAGGACTCGTGCGTTGTTCTGCTGGGCTAGCGGCACTTGTTGGTAGCGTTTATACAATCTACAAATTTGGACACTAACATTACCAAAAACAGAACAAACTCCGCGATTGTGCTTTACGAATAATAAAGAGGCTATAGCAGATTAATTACTCCGCTCTAGCCTCTTTATTACCAAATCACGCTTTAAATAACTATTCTATTAACACTCACCACAGTCACTATCGCACTCGGAAGCACAATCGCATGCACCATCACAGCCGCATTCATCAAAATCATCGTCTTCGTCCATCTGATACTCCCCACGCATAAACGCTTCAATTTCTTCAGTTTTTTTGGGCAGTTGTTCACTCAAGCAAACCACACCATCTTTCACAACCCAATAATCATCTTCAATCCGAATCCCTAGAAGCTCTTTTGGAATATAGATTCCTGGCTCAATGGTGAACACCATCCCTTCTTTGAGCGGTTGAGAATAATCACCAGCATCATGCACATCAAGCCCCAAGTAATGCCCTATACCGTGCACCACATACTCTCCATATCCTTTTTGCGCGATAAATTTCTGAGCCAAGTGATTGAGCGATTTTTCTGGTTGTTCTGGATTATTCAGCCAGTACCCGGGCTTTGCAACACTGGCAATATATTCTTGCGTTGCAAGAACCACATCATAAACCTCTTTTTGGCGCTTGCTAAACTTTCCTGATACTGGATAGGTGCGTGTTAAATCGGCACAATACCCTTCATACATCGCTCCAATATCAACAACTACCACATCACCTGCATGCATTTTCGCACCATTGGTAGCATAATGCAACACCGTACTATGTTCACCGCTCCCAACAACACTCGCAAATGCTGCTCGTGCTCCCGCAGCAGTAAAAATATATTCGAGACTTGCTTGCACTTCACATTCAAGTATGCCATCAGCAATTGCTTGAGCCGCAGCCTCTTGCGCCATACAGGTCACTTCAACAGCACGATAGAGCTGCTCAATCTCATGCATATCTTTAATCTGCCGCTGACGCGCTAAAAATGGCTGCACATCTACTATAGCCTGCGCCAAGCCAGGGATGGCTTGATGCAAACAGGTTACCGCCACATGCTGTCCGCCAAATGCATAGGCATAACAAGAATTACCGGGACAGATCATACATATTTTTCCCTGTTTTTCTACAATCTGTGCTGCTTCTGTGTGTATATTTTTAAAGATACTTGCGGTCGCATCAGGAGAAAGTTGATAACCAGGAAAAGCATCCCCAAGCGGTTTAATAACATCAACCCCCCATTGCTCAGGAACATGCGATAGCGAGATAGACTCTTTTAACCATTGACTACGATTGGCGTTAAATTGGGGCACAAATAAGGTCGTCTGCCCATTAAAATTCAATAATAATGCAAGCCCCGGCTCCATAATACCGGTTAAATAAAAAAAAGAACTATCCTGGGCAAAGGAGGAATTACCCGCAGGACGCTCAAACCCAGCAAACAATAAAACCGCCCCTTGAACGGCACCATGCTCTTGTTTAATAAGATCTACTAATTCTTTTCGACGAGCCTTAAAAATAGAAAAATCCTTTTTTGCCGACAAAGAAGATTCCATGCACAACCCCTTCACCATTATAAGCAGTAATAGCCATATTTTTTTATTCTTTAACCTATTATTCATGGAACCTCGTCATTAAACGAAATTCCCCCCTCACGTCAAGCATCCGCAGAAAAATTACAAAAAGGTATACCGAAGTTTAAAACGGACGCCTCTCACACAAAGCCTTATAGACTGTCACGCGATCAATACTTTCAAGCGATGACCCCACCGGCACACCCCGAGCAAGACATGATACAAGAACGCCAGATGGCTTTAATTGAGAAGCTATATAGGCAGCCGTCGCCTCCCCTTCTGGCGTCTGGTTAAACGCCAAAATAACTTCCTTGAGCTCCTTATTGACGACCCGCCCTATCAAAGCCTTGATTGTCAAATCCTCAGGGCCAACACCATCTAACGGGCAAATTACTCCTCCCAACACATGATACACTCCCTGATAACCGCCTGTCTTTTCTATTGCAAGCAACTCTTGCCAAGTTTCTACGACACAAACAAGCCGCTGATCACGCTTTATCGAGGAACAAAGCGAACAAGAACGATCCTTCTCGCGCCAGCAAAAGCAAACATCGCAACGAACAAGTTTACTCTTGGCCTGCAACAGCAGCGCACAAAAATGCTCTATTTCGCGCTCATCCATATGCAAAAAATGCTCTGCCACACGATAAATATTCTTAGAAGCAAGATACGGCACCTGCTGTAACCGCTGCAACAACTGCGCAAGCGAGGGCAGATCATGCAACATAACTATCCTTTTTTAAGCTTAACGCGCACGTATTTTACCGATAACGTACGTTTGCAAAACAGTTAACACGGTATTCATCAAAATATAAATCGTTAACCCTGCAGCCAAATTGGCTGTAATAGCACCGAATAACAATGCCATAGCCAACAAAGTAAAGCGCTGTGATTTATCTGCCGTAAGCGCTTGCATAATCATGCTTATTACCAACAGTAATGGCAATACATAGTAATGGTCAGGCACAGAAAGATCACGAATCCAACAGCAGAATGGTGCGCGATACATCTCTATAGAACCAGAAAGCACTCGCGAAAGCGCAATAAAAATAGGAAACTGTATCAAAAGAGGCAAACAGCCGGCCAGCCCAGGCATACCATGCTTTTTAACTAACTCAGCTCGTTCGCGAGCAAGCATATCAGGATCTTCTTTGTACTTTTGCTGCAGATAGCGCAATTTTTTATCAAATTCTGCACGCTTCTTCATCGCTTCATCGCTTCTAAAGGTAAAAGGAAGCAGAATAAGTTTTATCAAAAGCGTAAGCAAAATAATAGCAACGCCATAGTTATGCACAAATGAATAAAGAAGTTTTAACAAAAACAAAAGCACCCAGGCAAAGGGCCCCAAAAATATGCCTGAATAATCCAGCGTCTGATCCAGGCGCTTATCAACAAGAGCAAAGGCCTCTTGCTCTTTTGGTCCAAAATAAAACGACAGCTTCCATGTCGTATCCGTCGTTACCGCAGGAGCTTCAAGAATAGCGGTCAGTCGAGCTTTTTCTGTTGTCGTGTAATAGGCTCTTCGAGCAAAACCAGAAGGATCCGCTACCAACGCGTGAACAAAATAACGATCTTCAAGACCAAACAATGATGGAGCAAACCATCCTTGCTGCACATTGAGGCTTTCGCTCGCTGTTTTTTCTAGCGATCCTTTTTGATTATTGTACACCGCGGAAATAACATCTTTGGCAACATCAGGCATTACTGGCGCCGGAAAAAAAACGCGTGGCGCAATACCAGTGCTTAATTCCTTTTGCTTTGGTTGAATTGTTACCTCTAGATCAATTTTATAGGTATCGGCATACACACTATATTTTTTTTGTATAACGACTTGGTCCGTTTCAGCCCGATACACCAGCTCATGCACGGTATTATTCGTCTTTTGATCAACCAGCGTGTAATAATAAGGGGTCTTTTCAGGCAAAGCAATTAAGAAACAACGCTGTTCTCGCTCAGTTGGTGAAACTGGATAAATAGTAGCAAGCACATCACCTCGTCGGCGCTTGAATTCCAAACGCTCAAGTGATGCACCTTCAGTAGAAAACTGATAGAGCGCTCCCGTCGTCTCTATTTCGGTAATCACAGGCGCTTGGGATGACTTCACATCAACAAAATCAACCTCCTTATTAAGAGGAGAAAGCTCCTGTCGCTCTTTTGGCGCAACAAATATTTGGCCAGAGCTTGCCGCGGATTGACCATCTTTGCCCGCACGAGCCCCACCAAAAAAGTAGTTTATTCCCCATACCGTCAAAATTGCTAAACCCAGAGGAAGAATTATATCTTTTAAATTCATCAAAAACCCTCGTAAATTGTTTGTAGAAAACTCTTATCAAAACAATCTTATTCCCTTATTTTGCGAACAGTTCTTTGGAGAGGCAATTCGGCCCCACAACAGAGCGTATCGCCCGCAAAAACCACACAAAAATATGGGCATGTTTATAGCATATCATAGAAACCGGAAGGCAGCTAGAGCAGGCACTGAGTGTTACACTAAAAAAAAAGTAGCATTTTGCTCATGTATAACTTAAACTATGATGATCAGACACATTGTTGTGTAAAAAATTTGTGAATAAAAAGCACCTCTATTATCTAAAGGATCTTTATGAAAATGCAAAAAAGGAAGTTTCGCATTGGTGAGTTAGCGCAGCATTTGGCTGTTGAACGGTTTGTCGTCCGCTTTTGGGAAAAAGAATTTAACATAAAAAGCACCCGTTCTGCCGGCGGGCAACGTTTTTATGAAGAAAAAGATGTAGAAAAATTTAAGCTTATAAAAACACTGCTTTATGAAAAAGGGTTTACCATAGCTGGCGCACGAAAACAACTAGGGCAAAAACGCGCTGCAACAAGCGAAACAAAAGTCATTGCTTCACAAAAGACAACCATTGATGACATGACAATAAAAAAATTGGAAAAGAAAAAAGAGACTTTAACAGAGCAAATCGTGCAGCTCCAAAAAAAATTGCTCCAACTGCGCGAAAGCCTCTAAAATAGACTCGACAATCGCACGGTGACAATCACGCACCTCTTTTGATGTTTTTATAAAGGTACCTCATGTATAAAAATTACAAAAAAATGCCTCACATTCATTTTGTTGGCATCGGCGGCATCGGTATGAGCGGTATTGCCACTATATTAAAGCACCAAGGGTACATTATATCTGGCTGTGATTTGGATATGGATCAGGCAAGCATCAAACAGCTCCGCGCGCTTGGTTGCACCGTGCACCAAGGAAATAATACTCCTGGTTGCCACGATGATAGTATCGATATTCTGGTCTATTCATCTGCCGTCAAACAAAACAATCCCGAAATTGTTGCCGCACAACAACGCGGCATTCCCACCATTCCCCGCGCACTCATGCTTGCAGAGCTTATGCGCACAAAACATAGTATAGCCATTGCCGGTGCTCACGGAAAAACAACCACAACCTCGCTCATCTCGCACATACTGATCGAGGCAAACATGGATCCAACAGTTATTATCGGTGGACACCTAAAAAATATATCAACCAATGCGCGACTAGGATCAGGCACCTTTTTAATTGCTGAAGCTGATGAAAGCGATCGCTCATTTTTGCAACTGCAAGCCACTTTGGCTATCGTGACGAATATCGACCTTGAGCACTTAGAAACTTACACTGATCTGGAAGATATTAAAAATACCTTTAAACAATTTTTAAATAATTTGCCATTCTACGGCAAAGCAATTGTCTGCATCGATGACGCGAACGTCCGTTCAATTCTCCCTATGCCACACGTAAAAACAATCCGCTATGGTCTTACACTGGACGCAGATATATATGCAACTGATGTCGAACTCAATGCAGACCACTCAACGTTTACTGTTTGGAACGGACAAGAAAAATTAGGACAAGCGCTTATTAATATGCCCGGCCGCCACAATGTATTAAACTCGTTGGCAGCTATTTCTCTCGCGCACGACTTAGAGATTCCATTTGAAACTATCGCACATGCGCTACGCAGCTTCAAGGGCATCGAACGCCGCTTTAGCCACAAAGGAACCTACAAGGGTGCCGATATTTTCGATGATTATGGACATCATCCTCAAGAAATTATGAATGCATTGCTCGTTGCAAAAAATCGCACTAAACGAAAGTTAACAGTGGTATTCCAACCACACCGCTATACTAGAACAAATAAACTCTGGAATAACTTCGTAGAGACATTTGCCAACAGCTCTATCGACAATCTTATTATCACAGATATTTATCCGGCAAGCGAAGCTCCCATAGAAAATGTAACAAGCAAACGGCTTGTTGAGGAAATTCAACAAAAAAATCCTGCGCTCGCAGTCCAGTACATACCTTTTTCTGATGATTTTGAAGAAATCAAAAAAGAGGTGGAGAAAATGATAGATAAGGACGATTTACTCTTGCTCCAAGGAGCCGGAAAAATTAACAAGCTCGCCGATAAAATCGCCGAGTAAACTCAAATCATCACTGGTTTTGATTAGCCTATAGAAACGAATTTAACCCCACAAATCCTCATCATAATTCCCGGGCGTTTGAGCACGACTTGATACCTGAGTCTTCTTTCCCAGGTTCAGCACGACAAGCATGCGCTCAGTCGCCGCCCCTGTACCATCTTCGTCTCCAGATGCAGCGCGTAAAGAAATAGAACACATACGATCGGGTTTTGAAAAAATAAGCATTGTTTCAAAATCGGGAAGAACTACCATTTTTTGCCAGCCAAGGCGCTCCATCTCTTGTTCGTAAAAAACGATTAAATCACTCTCAGAAAGGGTTGTCGTATACGCCAAAAAATGCTGGCCTTTGGCAGCCGAATTCTTCGCATATTCTTGCGTAACAGGCATTGCGCCAAGAGGAAATGGAATATCCAGAATTGTCGCCTCCCAATCATGCAATACTGCTAAGGATTGTGCTCGTTGAGTTTCAGAAAGGACGTGCGGCTCTGAATGAACCACAGAAAAAGAAAATGACTTACTTTTTTTTCGCGCACAGGCAGGAAGCAAAAGACTCAAAAAACAGATAATTGCTAACGTACGCTTCATATAGAGCATCTCCCTATTATTCGTATATTCGTATTCTCCTAGACGGTGAATACGCAAGAAAGCGCCGCTCACTCGGCATTTAGCCTTTTTATCGTGCTCAGCACTTTCAGAAAAACAGAAAAAATGAAAAGATACAATAAACACCAAGCCGAAATACTATTATTCGGCGGTTGACTCTTCTGCTACCCCTTTAGTGGACACTTTATCTTCTTCAACACGGGCAGCGCGGCCAACACGATCTCTCATATAGAACAACTTAGCGCGACGGACTTTACCCTTGCGTACAAATTTAATGGAATCAATCATAGGGGAATAATAAGGGAAGATACGCTCAACAGCAACACTGTTAGCACCAATTTTACGCACGGTAAACGTAGACGCAACACCCTTAGAACGGATAGCAATAACATCACCTTCAAATGCTTGAAGACGTTCTTTATCGCCTTCTTTAAGCTTTTGATACACAGCGATTGTATCGCCAGCAGCAAACTTAGGGAAATTTCTTTCTTGAACGCCCATATCACGGACAGTTTCAAAGGTCAGTTTTTTAGCCTTCATCTGTTTTTCCTTACTCAGTATTCAAAAAATTCTTAAAGATTCTTTTTTACTATACCTCAAAAAGAGAGCTCTGCCAATCTGAATTTCGCTAAAATCTAGCTTTTTTGCACTATGCCCAACCACCGATCAAGGGCAATACCCAAGGCCGATCTTACTGAAAGATGATTGAAATCACTGAACCCTTCAATAGGGTCCAGCAAAAAGTCTGCCCGCTGCACTACCTCGTCTATCAGCCCTTTGCCCGTACCAAATAAAAACAATACCGGCTTCTTTGTACGCCACACCACCGCCTGATCATACCAACTGATATGGCCAGGATGAGCAACAGACCGCGCTGATGTAGCAACAATAACGGGCTCAGTCCCCTCTTTCTCCTTGATAGAAGCAATAACATCCTGAAGCCCTGGACGCAGCTCGACGCGGCTCACCGCTTCAAAACGGCTCTTATTGTAAGCAATACCAGTATCAGAGACCCAAAAATCAAGCAGTGTTTTGACTATTCTTTGCTGATCCAGCAGGGGCGTTACCAGAAAATAATTTTTAATACCATAGGTCCTACAAGAACGGGCACCGTCATGAATATCAATAGAGGTAACCGATGTGGTTCCCTGGGCACCTTCATCACCGATATAGACCTGGTCATGCATGAGAGCCACATAATGGGCAGGAATATAGCGAGAAGCAAGCGTCTTTTCTTCGCTGGTCAACCCAGGATAAGACCTTAGCCAACCAAAGTGCTCTAAAACTGTTTTTTGGGCTGCTTTCTCCATACGCCACTGCTCAATAGCCCCATGATTTCCCGAGCGAACAATCTCCGGAACTGTTTTACCTTCCCAGGTCAATGGCTCCGTATAAGCAGGATAATCAACGAAAGGACCCGAGAATGACTCATGGTCAACAGATGCCTGCTTACCCACCACGCCCGGAACAAGCCTTAAAAGCCCTTCAAGAAAGAGCATGGCTGGTAAATCGCCACCCATAACAACAAAATCACCTAACGAAACAACAATGTCGGCATATCGCTCTTCAACGCGAACATCCATGCCTTCATAACGAGATGCTACCACCATAAGATGCCCCGTTTTGTGCACCTTATCAGCTATTTTTTGCAAAAGGCGTTGATCAAGAACTTCTCCTTGAGGCGAGAAAAAAACTTTGTACGCAGGACCGTGCTTTTCTTCTTTGTCCTGAATAGCCTTTTGTATAACATCTGGTCGAATAAGCATGCCTGCTCCAGGACCAAATGTCGGCGCATCTATACGCTCCTTAGCTGATACATACGAGAAAAAAGGCGTTGCCTCGATCGACACAAGCCCCTTTTCTTGCGCACGACCAACAAGGCTGGTACGCATAAACGAGTCATATAAATCATTAAAAACAGTCAGAATGGAGATATTCATCATTCAACAATGATAATCTGGATTTCTTTGCCACGAGGAATTAAGGCACTCACCATCATGCGAATAGCACGAATAGTTTGCCCTTCCTTACCAATAACACGGCCACGATCTTGCGGATCAACACTGATTTCCAAAAGCTCTTTATCTTGCTCCTGGCGTATAACAACGCTCACCGATTCAGTCTTTTCTACCAAACGTTTTACCGCAGACTCTACGAGTTCTTTATACATACGATCTACTTTATCAGTTACCCAGCCGAGCACACAACTTGCTCAACCAGGAAAATCTTATTCTTGTACCGAAGCCGTCTCTACTTCAACCGCTTTTTCTTTAACCGCAGCAGCTTTTGCTACACGTTTTTTGGGAGCAGCGACAACTATACCCTCTTTTTTATATTTTTTTTGCAGTTTTTTTACCGTAACAGAAACTTGTGCCCCTTGAGCAACCCACGCGTTAAAACGCTCTTCATGAAAAACCACAAAAGTACCCTTTAAGGCATCATAGGTTCCCAGATCTTCAAGAAATGCACCATCGCGTTTTTTGCGAGAATCAACCGCAACAACACGGAAAAATGGCACATGTTTTTTACCAATACGAGATAATCTTACGGCAACTGCCATGAATCTATCCTTTAGCTAATAAAACAGATCAAAATAACTTTGGAAATCTGGAAGAACGACCAGCTCCTTGTAATAGTTTAGCAAATTGCTGCATTTGTTCAAATCGCGCCAACAAAAGATTTACCTGTTCCACGCCAACACCCGCTCCTTTGGCAATTCTTTTTTTGCGCGAACCATCAAGCAAACGCGGCACTGAACGTTCTTTCAGGGTCATTGAATTGATAATCGCCTGAAACATCTTCAGTTCCTTCTCTCCCTTTTCAAGCATCTGCGGAGAAAGACCCAAACCACCTGCACCGGGAAGCATTTTTGCAATAGACCCAAGCGACCCAACGCGGTTCATAAGCTTCATCTGATCAGCAAAATCTTGGAGCGTCATAGCCCCGCCTCGCCAGGCCTTTTCTGTGCGTGCCACCTCAGCCTCAGAAATTTTCTCCTGCGCCTTTTCAACTAAACTTACAACGTCCCCCATATCCAAAATGCGTCCGGCCATGCGCTCGGGATAAAAAGGCTCTAAATCGGTCATTTTTTCACCAACACCAACAAACAGAATAGGTTTGCCAAGAGCATAACGAAAAGCAAAAGCCGCGCCCCCACGAGTATCACTATCCAACTTGCTTAAAATAGCCCCTTCAAATCCCACCGCTTGATCAAAGGCACGAGCAACCGTGAGCGATTCCTGGCCCGTCATAGCATCAAGGACCAATAATTTGTGTGAAGGGTTCACCAGAGAGGTTATATCACGCAATTCCTGGAGCATGGTATTATCAACATGCAAACGTCCAGCCGTATCGAGCAACAAGACATCGCACTGCTCTTTCTTAAACCGCTGCAGAATATCCCGTGCTGCTGCTAGCGGCTCAGCACTGGTTGATCTATAAAAAAGAGCGCCTGCTTTGAGCGCCACCTGCTGCAACTGATCTATAGCTGCCGGACGATAAAAATCTACCGAGGCACACATGATTTTTTTTTGTTTTTCGTGCGACTTGCTCTTTTTAGCGACATCTTTGTTTATCCAACAGGCGAGTTTTGCAAGAGTCGTCGTTTTACCTGATCCTTGCAGCCCCATGACCATAACAATGGCCGGATATTGGGGAACAAAAAGCGCCGGAGAACCCTCAAGCATCTTCTTCGATTCTCCTGGCATCCCCATCAAAACCTGTTGTTGCCCACCCAAAAAAAGCACTAATTTATCATGCACGAGTTTAACAAGCTGGTCGCCAGGCTTGACTGAAGCAAGTACTTTTTGGCCTAGAGCTTCCTGCTTGATAGAGGCAACAAACTGCTCTACTAACGCATGAGGAACATCCGCCTCAAGCAACGCCTGCTTGATCTGATCCAGTGATTGAGCAATATTTTTTTCAGTTAACCTTGATTGACCATTGAGAGTTGAAAAAATAGAAGAAAATTTTTTAGATAAAAAATCAAACATAGGGCTTTTCCTACAATAACTGACGAGCTTTTTAGTTACTTAAGTATACCAAAAATCTATAAAATAACCTCCTAGAATACCCCAGTAACCCACCTATAAAGTTTCAACTTGACACCAGGCGGCCTTGACTGTAATTAAAACTTGACATAAAGAATTTTATCTGTAAAATGAAGGTGTAATATTGAAAATTTGGAGCAGTTGTTATTTTCTCAGTCGTACACAAAAAAATCGTCTGTAGATAAAAACACCCGGATTTGGCACGAAAAAAAGACCTCAAAAAATCGATTCTTTTTTCTCCCCCCAAAATATCTCCTTGTAGAACGTCGCAGAGTGCCGCTTTGCATCGTCATTACCCATGCACTAACAGCATGCGCTCAGCAATTTTATACGAGCAGGACAAGCCTGTCTTCTGACGTACAAGTCACGAAGAAACTCGCACACATCACTACCGAAATACAAACAAAAACAAACAGAATAAATATGAATACAATAAACGCTTATATAATGAACAATAACACCATAAACAACGATAATGCTCCTATGAATTACCCATTAGAACAACAAGACGAATTATTGGATTTAGTTAACAATAATGACCAAGTGATAGGAACACTCGCACGTTCGCAAGTCTACGCTAAAGGGCTTCACAATTTTCGTGCTATCAGTGCGCTTATCATTAACCAACAAGGACAACTCTGGATTCCTCGCCGCACCGCGCACAAAAAAGTATCGCCGCTTCATTTGGGCTTTAGTGTTGGCGGACACGTATCCAGTGGCGAATCATATGACCAATCATTTGAACGCGAACTCCAAGAAGAACTCAATTTAAACCTTGCTGATATACGCTACAAAAAATTGGGCCTTCTTACCCCCCATGAACACGGTACGGCAACATTTGTCACGATCTACCTGATTTTTACCAATCAGGTACCCGATTACAACCGTGAAGATTTTATCAGCTATTCATGGCTTACCCCAAGACAGCTGATGGAAAAAGTTTTGCACGGAGAAAAAGTACAAAAGGACTTATCACAAGCACTCCACTACTTTTTTGCCCGGCAAATAGCCGAGCAAAAAACAACGCCTCGGGTTGACCATTCTGCAAAGCACGCTATCCTAAAAAATAGTGGTAAATCATGGCACAGAAGTGCACAAGGCACAGAAAAGACAATCAGCCTGTCACGCCTATAGATCAAAACAAGAGGAGCAGAGAAATACCCATGACTCATCTAAACAACGAGCCTGAAGAAATCCTAGACCTGGTCAACGAAAACGATCAAATAATCGGACATCTTGAACGCTCCCAAGTATATGCAGCGGGCTTGCACAATTTTCGGGTGGTAAACGCCCTTTTAATCAATAAGCAGGGTCAACTTTGGATTCCTCGCCGAACAGCACACAAAAAAAGCTGTCCTTTACATTTAGATTTTAGCGTCAGCGGACACGTAAGCAGCGGAGAAACATATGATCAAGCATTTATAAGAGAATTAGAGGAAGAACTCAATCTAACATCAACACACATTAGTTGGAAAAAATTAGGGCTCATTACTCCCCACACACATGGTGCATTCGCATTCAACTATTGTTACCAAATTTCTTATAACCAAACACCTACCTATAATAGAAATGATTTTAGTGAATATTCATGGCTCTACCCAGAAGAACTTTTAGAAAAAATAGCACAGGGAGAAAAAGCAAAAAGCGACCTGCCTATCGTACTCAGTCAATTTTATAGCAATAAACACCGCTAAAAACATATAACAATCTGACTGGTACGCTCAAGGCCCCCTGTATGCCGTTGACAGAATAAATCTTTTCTATTAGAATAATTCTATCAACAAAAAAGTATAAAAATACGTAAAAAACGATAAAAATAAAAACATTATAGAGAGCGAGACTAAAACGATGCCTAGAGAACCATTTTATCAAACCTCCAGACACGTAAAAACACTTATCATTGGGATCCATTCCCCGTCCAATCGCACCAAGGATATCCTAAGTTATTATCAAGAATTTGAAAACCTGGTCAAGACACGGGGCATTACTGCCGATGCTACTCTTACTATGCGTCTGCGCGAAACAGATGCTGCCTATTTTGTAACCAGAGGCAAACTTGAGGAAATAGCAAAAGTATGCCAGGACCAGGCAATTGAACACGTTATCATCTCTGAAATTCTCTCACCGCAACAACTGCGCAACTTAAAAACCTATCTTGAATGCGCTATAACTGATCGTACAAAATTAATTTTAGATATCTTCGAACAAGCTGCCCATTCAGGCGAAGGTAAAATGCAGGTAGCAATCGCTCAACTGCAATACGCCAAAGCACATATGGCCGGCCGCGGCATTCATCTCAGTCAACAAGAAGGATCTGTCGGTCTGATCGGTGGACCGGGTGAAACGGCAAAGGAACGTGAAAAACGAGCCCTTGACCTTGAAATTGTAAAGCTTAAAAAACAACTAGCGCTGCTCCAAAAAAACAGAGAGACACAGCGCAAACGCCGGTTAACAGCACAAATTCCACACATCTGCTTGATTGGATACACTAACGCGGGCAAGTCAACCATCTTAAACTTACTCACCCATAGCAACGTACTAGCCGAGGATAAACTCTTTGCAACGCTCGATACAACCACGCGCGAACTCTATGTACATAGTCAAAAAAAAGGCATCATCTCTGACACGGTCGGCTTTATTCAAGAACTGCCCCATCAACTCATTGATGCATTCAAGTCAACACTCTCGGAATTGCAATATGCCGATTTATTGGTCCAAGTTGTCGATATGTCTGATGCAAACTGGGAAATACACTTGAATGTAGTCGCCTCTATTTTGAAGGACTTGGATGTAACAAAAGAGATGGTTTACGTGTTTAACAAGGCAGATAGAATCACAGAACCGGCATTAGCACTCATGCATGATGCCATAGCACGCTACCAACCACAAGTCATCGTCAACTCCCAGTCAAAAGAAGGCATTAAACCACTGGTAGACTTTCTTGACTCCTGGAAGCCAGCAAAACGCGAATCTCTCGAGATGCCTCAGGTCCTACCGACCGAGCTCAATGCAGAAGACGCACTCAGCTGAACGATAAGTACTATTTACTCTATAAATAATAAGAGGCTAACACCAAAATGATGTTAGCCTTCTCTTTTTTACCGCAAAAAATACAGATGCCGGGTTTTATGATACGAGTAACATTCCTTGGCGCTAGAGTTACCGACAGATCTCAGCTACAAAGCCTCAAACAAAAAAATTATTGAGCATCCGTTGCACAGCGAGTCTTGAATATTTGCGCACATTCTTTGATGCTGGCAGTGCTCGCAAGAGCAAGCGCTATCACACCGCCCTGAACAATAAGTTGCGGCAGCAGTTGTAAAGCCTCATCCGCATCAACAACTAATTGATTCTTAAATTTTTCGTATACGATTAATGGATTCAGGGCATAATACTTTTTGATTATATCACAGACATGTATCACCCTCTTATCCCCTTCCTCCGCAGCTTCTGCCAAATCGAAATCTTCAGTAGAGGCCTCAGCTTCATCTGCCATGTTGACTAAGGCACGCAAAGGCGCAAATCGCTCTGTCTCCAATAATTCTGATGATTCATCTGCTTCTTCCCATTCTTTTGCCAACACAACAAGCAGATCCAGTTCATTACGCGCATCCGCTAATGAGTTTAAAGCAGCTCTAACCTTGCCTTGCTCTTGTAACAACTGTTTTTGCACTACTTTAGGCGCAGCTGACCACAATTCTTGCCATAATTTTCTCAATTCTTGCGGATGGGCCTCCAGCCACACAATGCGCTGTAAAACGAGTGGATCACAGTGAGAAAGACAACGATCCACTAAATCATTCTGTCTCGGGTTACCACTTTTTATACGTGCAAGCAAAACATCACTCAAAACCAAAAGCGCCACTACAGAACAATCCATCGGCGACACTTGACCAACAGATTCTCCCTCCAGCATAAAATTTGCTAAAAATTCATTCGCTAGCGCATCTTTTTCTTGCCGCGTTATCCCAAAAGATGGCACTGCCCATACAGCAAAAAATAAAAAAAATAACACCACTATTTTTTTCATAGAAAATCCCCTTAAAACAGCCTTATACTGCTATTTAGTGTCTCATAAAAAGCTCCTGCTGGCAAAGCGAATCTCCCTATCATATCCCAAAACAACCCCCACTATCCCACTTTCAATCGGCAAAAGCCCCTTTTGCCAGCAGCTTCAGATTACTATATACTAAAAAAATGGCTTATTTATACTGTTTTTAGGGGGGGGTTTTTATGATTATTTCATTAGCCAAAGCCAATCACTCACCTGTCCGGATTTTGCTTGCGAATATCGCTGCTTTTTTAGCCTTTAGCCAAGCAACAGTAAGCCTTGCCATGCAACAACCCGCACAGCTAAACGCCGCGGAAAACAATGGATCCATTAACCCAAGAAATCTTACCTATAGCTCCAACACGGTAGGCAATACTATCTTTGGGGTCGCTTCCTTGGCGGCAACCGGCGCAGGGCTCCTCCTGCCCCATAAAACACCCGCACAAATAGGATTGATGCGTACGTATTTTCTAGGTGCTCTGACAGCACAAACAATGGGCAGCGTGACTAAAAATCTAAAACCGAGCTCAACTAGCACGCCTAAACAAAAAATATCCGGCTACAAAATTGCGGTTGATGTTGGCTATGGCCTGTATAATCTCATGTTTGTGGAAATAGCACGACGATTATCTATAAAAACACCTGCAAACATTAAAACATTTCGCGCCTACAGCGCACTATGCCTTCTTTCACAAGGAGCCGGCACCATAGTCCGCGACAGTTGTGCGCCCTACTGCGCATCCGCTTGTACAAAGCTTACCGCAATTGCATCAAGCACTCCCAATATCCCTAGTGAGTCACTCTTGCATGCTGTTGATCTTTACTAGAAACCTAACGTTTGTTAGATGATATCAAATATCTAAGCAGACAAAAAATAAGCTTCTAAAAAAGCTGCCGCTCCGCCATGCCGCGCTCATCCCTACTTTTCAGAATACCGTCAGAAAACTATTTTTCGTTTTACTTTTATATTTTTTTTTAGTATCAAAAGAGAAGCTCATACCGTTCTGGCAAAACCAGCGTAACAAAAAGGATCTCTATGAAGCTTCAAATAAACCCTACCATACGCACTCTTTTGATAGTTCCTCTTTTATGCAGCATCTACGGCAACGCAGCACAAGTATTCGTAACCCCTGATCAAGTAGCACTCCCCCCGCACAGCACACAGCCAGAAAACAACGCAACGCGTGACACTCTTAAAAAAAATATCGGCACCGAATACCTGCAACTCGCCCGCGATTATGAAAAAGAAAACAATGCACCAAAAGCAGTGCAATTTTATAAAAAAGCCCTTGAATTTCTTCCTGACGATTTAGACACCTCTTTCTCCTACGCCAATTTCCTGTATAACCAAAATAATATTGAGCAGGCTATCGAACAATACAAAAAATCACTGAACTTAAAAACCGATTCCCCGTCACTCCACTATAATTTGGGCATATGCCTTGAAAAAAAAGATCAAAAAGATGAGGCAATAAGCCATTTTAAAGAAGCAATACGCCTCAACCCTGCCTACACAAATGCCTATCTTCGCGTGGGCAATTTACTTAAAAATCAAAAAAAACAAGAAGAAGCACTCTCCTTTTTTGAACGAGGTTTACAGACCACAACTCACTCACTCGATCTTTTAAATGCTGCCGCTGGGCTACTGAAAGACCAGAACCGCTTTGAAGAGGCAATTAATTATTACCGCAGCGCCTGCGAACAAAATCCACAAAACCTCTCCTGTCTTTTGGAATTAGGCAATACCTACAACATGATAAACCGCTGGCCAGAGGCCCTTGAATGTTATAAAAAAATTCTTGAAATTCGACCAAACACGCATGAGGTTCTCTATAACTTTGGCTACACGCTCAAAAAAATGGGTTATGTGCAAGAATCAATCGAGGTCTATGACAAAGTTTTAACAATGAGCCCCGAATATCCGCAAGCACGCTTCAGTCGCTCGCTGGCCTATTTAAGCCTTGGCGACTTCGCTCGCGGATGGCCCGAATATGAATGGCGTTGGCAAGCATATAATGAATCCCCTAAAAAATATCCGCAACCGGTATGGGATGGCTCAAACCCAGAAGGTAAAACAATTTTAGTATATGCCGAACAAGGACTGGGAGATACCTTCCAATTCATCCGCTACGCCAAATGCATAAAAGACCAAGGCGGGCACGTTATAGCAGAAGTACAAAAACCTCTTAAAAAATTACTTTCTCTCTGTCCCTACCTTGACGCCGTCTTTACTCCACAAGAAACAAAGCCTCATTTTGATGCCCATATCGCGCTCATGAGTCTTCCTCTGGCTTATAAAACAGAAGTTACTACGATACCAACAGAAATTCCTTATCTTTTTGCACGACCTGATTTAGTCGAATCCTGGCAAAATAAACTGGCTGAAGACAAAAACTTCAAAATTGGTCTTTGTTGGCAAGGCAACCCTCTTTACCGTAACCAATTTTTACGTCAAGCTGTCGCGGGCAAATCTATGCATGTCAAAACATTGCTTCCCCTTGGTAAAGTAAAAGGAATTTCTCTGTATAGCTTGCAAAAAATATCCGGCACGGATCAGCTTGAAGAATTGGGCGACAAACTTATCATTCGCACCATCCCAGGACTTGACGAAGAAAACGGTCCGTTTATGGATACGGCAGCTATTATGAAAAATATCGATCTTATGATCACTATCGATACCTCTATGGCGCACATTGCCGGCGGCTTGGGAATTCCTGTATGGTGCCTCCTGCCAGAACCCGCTGATTGGCGCTGGATGCTCAAACGTCTTGATACGCCATGGTTTCCTAAAAATATGCGCCTGTTCAGACAGCCGACTCCTGGTGATTGGGATTCGGTTATTCAAGAAGTCGCCTGCGAATTAGAAAAATTAGTAACGCAACGAAATACACAACAAGTTTGCGTTGAAACGGTTACACGCGAAAATAGTTCTGCAAAAATAGCAACAAAAGAGCTTGTCGCCTCCTGCGCAACAATTGCTCTTGCTACGCAACAGTCAGCTCTTGCGCAAGAACCAGTAAAAACACGCCTAACGCTTAAACCGTTTATACCAACCCCTTTTGATGTGCACGCAGCTCCTACTGCTCCGAAAAACAGAACACCTGAACAAACTCGCACCATCAAAACGACATGTCCAACAAACATAGCAGTAGCCCAAACAGTTACTAACGACCCGGCAGTATTTCAGTACTGTGATCCGATCGCAGAATTTGTTGATAAATTGACTATGCTTTCCGTACAAGCTGAAAATGGCGCTCTATCATCCCAAGAAAATACCGAGTATGAACAGCTCCAAAAACGCTATGCTACCTATCAAAAAGAAGCTCCTTCGCTTGACGCTCTCAAGGATCAGTTACTCCTGGCTAACAAACAAAGTTTTCTTTTAAATAAAAAAAGCTCTTCTCTCCAAGAACTAAAAAAATATTTAAAGAAAAAAATTGCCGATTTAGGAATTTCACCTCTCACGCATAGTTAAAAAACAACAACCTTGTGAGGGTTTTCTATGCGAACAACCACCTTTTTTCGCGCTCTTTTTTTAACGGGCTCATTCTCTATCTTTTTTTTGAATCCGACAGATGAAACGCCGGTAAAATCAACTGATATTCAAACATTATTTAGCAAAGGCATCGAGGCAACGCGGCTGGGACAAGTCGAACAAGCACTTGCCGCGTATACTCAAATTACCCAATTATACCCGCAACAAGTACAATCAATATACAATAGTGGGTATGTACTCAAGATGGCCGGCCGCGTTGATGAAGCAATAGCACTGTACCAAAAGGTGCTCCAACTCGACCCCACCTATGAGGCAGCGCGCTTTGCGCTGGGACATGCCTATTTATTTAAAGGTGACTTTGAAAATGGCTGGAAAATACATCAACATCATATTCGTACCGAACATAAAGCTTCGGAAAATTTTTGGTATCTTGCTCAACAGAACGACCTGAGTGGAAAAAAAATTCTGCTCATCCCGGAAGGTGGATTAGGCGACACTCTCCATTTTATTCGCTACGCTCAACTAATGCATGATCAAGGTGCGCACGTCACGTGCTTGATACAAAAACCCCTAGTGCAACTTCTTTCGCGCTGCCCCTATATCGACACCCTCATTGACGATCCCAAGCTTATTACCAACTATCAAGCAAAAGCAAGCTATATGAGCTTACCCGCTGTTTTTAATTCAACGGAGCAAACAATTCCCCACACCATTCCCTATATTTTCCCGGACCCTGCACTCGTAGATTCGTGGCAACGAAAGCTCTCGCATGATAAAAACTTCAAAGTGGGCATATGCTGGCAAGCAGATGTCTTTAATGATTCATCACGACTTCCTGTCGCTCATCGAGGTATTCCGTTGGCTCAATTGTACCCATTGGGACTCATCGAGGGTATCAGTTTTTATAGTCTGCAAAAAAAAGAAGGTCTTGAGCAACTCAAAAATATTCCCGCCTATTTTGAGCTTACCTGTTTTGACACTGACTTTGATGAAAAAAACGGCAGCTTTATGGATAGTGCGGCCGTTATCACCCAACTTGACCTTATAATCACTATCGATTCAGCATTGGCACATTTGGCAGGAGCACTGGGAAAACCCGTCTGGTTGATTCTTCCCTATGCAACAGATTGGCGTTGGATTGCACATCGCACAGATTCTCCTTGGTATCCAACCATGCGCATCTTTAAACAGCCACAACCATTTGACTGGGACAGCGTTGTACATCAAGTGATCCTGGAATTGGAAAATATACAAAAACCTTTGTACGATCAACTGCCATAAAATCATGAACACTCGAAAAATCTTTATCGTCCCCTTCCTTCTCGGAATAGGTCTAGCCGGGATATATCTTTGGAAACAAAAAGATATAACAACATATCGAAATAATGTTGCGCAAAATGGAAAAAATAATCCAATGTCTTTAGTAACAGATGCTCTCCTTTTCAAACAACAAAAAAAGTATCAAGAGGCATACAAAAAAATCAGGCTTGCTATTGAGTTAGCCCCCAACAATCACGGGCTTCACCTATTGCGCAAACAAATTGAGCAAAAATTAGGAAAAGAAAAATGGGAACACTACTTCAAACAGGAAAATCTTACAAACAAAAATCCACTCAAAAATAAAACTGTTCTCATATATGCGGCAGACTGGGGACTGGGCGATGCCTTTCAACTCATGCGCTATGCCCGTCTAACAAAAAAATTGGGCGCAAACATAATTCTTGAAGTTGCACTCAAACCCCTTATTCCTTTGCTTTCCCTTTGTCCCTATATAGACACTATTATTACTCCCACGGACTCACAACCTTATGCAGACTTTTATATTGCAATGACCGACATGCCAGAACTATGCAAAAATATGCTTTCCCTGCTTGAAATGCATAGTCCATATCTCCAAGCGGAAAAATCACTTGAAAAGTACTGGCATACCATTATTACCAAAAATTCCGGCTTTTCTATTGGCATCTGTTGGGAAGGGAATACCCAATATCACCGGCGTCGCTGCATACCTCTTGAGCTTTTAACATCACTCGCAGAAAACACCGGAATACATCTTTATAGCCTTCAAGTTGGTCAGTGTACAAAAGATATAGCGACATTATCACACAAAAACCTCATAGAGTCATTCAACAAAGACTTTGATAAAAGCCATGGCTGTTTTATGGATACTGCGGCAGTCATGAAAAGCCTTGATCTGGCAATCACCATAGATACCTCGATTGCACATCTTGCCGGGGCTCTTGGAGTGCCTGTATGGATTATGCTCGCAAAAAATGCCGAGTGGCGATGGCAGGAAAATCCAGATCTATCAGGCTGGGCACCTAACTACCCGTCTATGCGCTTATTTAGACAAGCAAAAGAAGGTGAATGGGCTCCTGTGATTCAAGAAATAAGAAACTGCCTGCCCTCTTTTATGGAAAAAAAACGTCCTTCCGGAAAAACTCTTTATTCAATGAGTAATCCATGCATATAAAAATAACGGTACTAGTATGGGCAACAATAATCGCATCATCTTCATTAAACACGCATCTACTACATTCAAAATCAACTCCAGACCTCATACAATCACTTTTCAACACAGGCAAGCAGTTATTCGATCAAAAAAAATATACTGAAGCGCTTGCTGCATTTTCTCAGTTGCTCTCCAAAGACCCCAATCATGCCCCTACTCATTACACCCTTGCACTTCTTTTTGATCGAACGGGAAATAAAATAAAAGCAGTTGAACATGCGCAAGAGGCTCTTAACTCGGCCACCGATCTCACCACGCTCAATCGCTGCTCATGCATACTAACCCAAGAAGATCAACTTGAGAAAGCTCTTGTCGGCTATCTTGAACTCTGCAAGCAACAACCAGATAATCACTTCTGGAACTATAACGCCGGAAGCTTGCTCTCCATACTCAACAACCATGAACAAGCTCTCACCTTTTATAAAAAAGCAATTGCACTCAATCCATCCCACGAAGAGGCCCGCTTAGGATTTTCAAAAGCGCTCCTCGCCTGCGGATACTTTGACTTGGGTTGGAAAGAATTTGAATACCGCATGGATTACAGCCAAGAATTTCAGCGGTACTTTAAATACCCAGATCTTGATCTAAAATCATTAAAAGGAAAACGCATACTTCTCTTGGCTGAATGGGGGCTAGGCGATACACTACACTTTGTACGCTATGCAAAAAAGCTCAAAGAGCTGGGCGCAACGGTCTATCTGCAAACATTCGATCCTCTGGTAAAGTTGTTGTCTGCGTGTCCCTATCTGGACAAGGTTATTCGCCAAGGGGACTCGCTACCAAAAGCAGATACCCGTATCCCCCTGTTAAGCCTTCCTTTGGTATTTAAAACAACACTAGATACCATACCCACCGACATCCCCTACCTCTCTGCACAAAATAAACTAGTACAGGAATGGCAAAAAAAAATAAGTGCTGATAAAAACTTCAAAATAGGTCTTTGTTGGCATGCAAAACCAATATATCTTGAAGATCATGTATACACACGTCGATCGGTGCCACTAGAAAAATTTCTTCCTCTGACGACTATACCCGGCATATCCCTGTATAGTCTCCAAAAAAATTTCGGCACCAATGAACTAAATGAAAAAATGCGACGCATCCAAACCTTCGGATCAGAACTAGATGAAGCACATGGTCCCTTTATGGATACGGCCGCACTTATAAAAAATCTCGATTTAATTATTTCTGCTGACACTTCTATAGTGCATCTTGCTGGTGGCCTGGGAACACCGACCTGGGTATTGCTCCCTTACAGCGCGGAATGGCGCTGGCTTCATGATAGAACTGATTCGCCTTGGTATCCAAACGTTATGCGTTTATTCAGACAACAAAAACCCGGCGATTGGGATACAGTTGTATACACTATCGCAACTGCTCTTGAAACACTGTTAAAAGAAAAAAAAAGTAACAAAAAAGAAAGAACATCATGAACATACGTACAACGCTCACGAAAAAGAAAATAGCCCAATATACCGTCCTCCTACTTCCCCTGTTTCTTGGCAGTGCATTTCACCATCAACTACACTCACTGTATACATGCGTAACGACACCGAGCCAACAACAAATAGCATCATTGCTTTCCCAGGGACAAGAACTCTATCAAAAAGGAAATCACGATCAAGCTCGCGCATGCTATGCACAAGCACTGACTGCTGATGCAAGCATTCTGCCAGCTATAACTAACTACGGCATCGCTTTGGCCTCACAAGATAAGTATGCTGCCGCACTTCCCTTTTTTCAAACAGCTGTCACTCTTAACCCGCACAATCCAACCACGCATGTACAAACCGGCATGTGCCTAGCTCATCTCCAACGGCATGAAGAGGCATACGAAGAGTTTCAAAAAGCACTTACTCTAGCTCCTAATTTTCTGGAAGGGCATTTACAACTCAGCAAAACACTCGTAGCTCTCAAAAAACTAGACGATGCCCTTGCCCACGCGCAAAAGGCGGTAGCCATAGAACCACGCCATATTTTGGCTCGCATGAATCTTGGCTATGTCTATAACGAGCGCGGCGACCTGGAGAATGCTATCGCTCACTATAAAATGGTACTCACTATTGATCCAAATTTTGCCAGCGCTCTGTATAACACCGGTTACTCACTTAAAATTGCTGGGAAGATGCACGAAGCAATTCCTTATCTACAAAAAGCAATTAGTGTTCGCCCTGCTCATGTTGACTCGCACATAGCTCTTTCCCACGTCTACTGGTCTTTGGGAGACTTTCCCAAAGCTTGGCAAGAATATGAATGGCGCTGGAAACAATTCTCTCAAGATCCGCGTCCCCTGAGCATACCTACCTGGAATGGCGCTGCTGATTTACGCGGTAAAAAAATCCTACTCTACACCGAACAGGGCATGGGGGACACGCTTCAATTTATCCGCTTTGCGAAAAACATTAAGCAATTGGGCGCACATATTACCTGCAAGGTACAAAAACCACTCTTAAAACTTCTTTCCTCGTATCCCTATGTCGACACTTTTATCACTCAATTTCCCGATGATCTTTCTGTTTTTGATTACCAGGCCCCGCTCTTGAGTATGCCAGGCCTGCTCAAGCTAACCCCACAAACACTTCCAGCAGAGGTTCCATACCTGACCGTCGACAAGAATCTAGTCGAGCTGTGGAGACAAAAACTTACTGGCGATAAAAAATTCAAAATAGGGCTCTGTTGGCATGTCGATCCTATTCACGAGAAAGACAAATCACCCATATCGCGACGCAGTGTTCTGGTAGAATTATTTTCTCACATCGCCGATCTCAACAAGGTAACTTTTTATAGCCTGCAAAAAATAAATGGCACGGATCAACTAAAAAATTTGCCCTCTGATTTTACTTTTTCACTGGCTACCTTTGATCCGCATTTTGATGAAGCTCACGGTCGTTTTATGGATAGCGCTGCTCTTATTGCCAATCTCGATTTAATAATCACCGTCGACACCTCTATCGCTCATTTGGCCGCAGGATTGGGCAAAGAAACATGGGTGCTATTACCCGTATCACCAGACTGCCGCTTTTCATTGGGCACCAATCTCTCTCCTTGGTACCCAACCATGAGACTCTTTCGACAACAAAAAGCATTTGATTGGCAAAGCGTAACTCAGGAAATAAGAATGGCGCTCAATAAAAAGATGGCCACTCAAACGCATGTTCAAAAATAATTCTCAGCACTTTTTTACGCAGCATAGACACTTTTTTTACTCTATTGACTTTTTAACACACAATTTTGTATTTACTCTTGTTCTTTTTTTTAGTATTAACTAGGAAACTACCAATAGGAGCTGGCAGACAAATGCACGAAAGTAGTAACAGAGCAATAAAAAAAGATTGTACGTGAATGCATTAGAGGGTATATGAATGCAAAAGGAAGTTTTATGAAGATTTTTTTTTCTATGTCATCACTCGTTCCATGCCTATTTTTTTCCACCATCATAGCATCAGCTGGTGCCACACAAAACCCCACGCTCAACACCCAAGGAGTATCTCAAGATGTGAGCGTACATGCTGCCGTAGCGGTTGCTGACCTACTTGATAAAATGACCATTTTGGAAATAAAGCTAGAGCGTTTTACCGATGAAACAAAATTAAAAAATGTTCGCGCTGAATACGCCTTACTCCAAGCAATGTATACGACACATGTTCCTCAATCGGCCGCGCTGGAAAATCTAAAAAAAGAATTAATGGAAAAAAATAAAAGACTCTGGGGACTAGAAGATGCTATACGTGCCAAAGAAAGTAGTAGGAACTTTGACACAGAATTCATTCACTTCGCTCGAGATATTTATCTAAGCAACGATGAACGAGGCCTCATAAAACGTGATATCAATACCCTCGTTGGCTCACACATCATTGAAGAAAAATCATATGGAGAATATCGCACCGATACAGAAGCAAAAAAAAGATCATGGAATGAACAAACAGCAGCGCCCGTACAAAAACAAAACACCGTTACAATTATGATAGAAATGCCCGTTGGTGAATTACTCGATAAAATAACTATCTTGGAAATCAAACAAGCTAATATCAGCAATCCCGACAAATTAAAAAATATAACAACAGAACTCGCAATTTTATACGCCACTCTCCGCGAACACGTCGCACAATCACCTCAATTAACCGATCTTATTGATCAATTACGCATGCACAACAAAAAAATGTGGGAAATAGAAGATCAAATTCGCGAGAAAGAGCGTTTACAAGAATTCGATGCCGGTTTTATTCAACTTGCCCGCGATGTCTATTACACAAATGATAAACGCTGTGCCGTTAAACGTGCAATTAATATGCTCCTTGGCTCTCGCTTGATCGAAGAAAAAAAGTATACAGAATATGGTCAAGAAAGAATGGCTACGGCAGCCGCCTAATAAAAAACAATGCCCAAGCCATTCTCAAAAGAGGGCGGTTTTTCATAAGAGAAAAAATTTCAAAAATAAGCACGACACATAATCTGAAAGAGCATACATGAAAAAAACAACACTTTTTTTGCTGTTCCCTCTTTTTGTCACAATCGCCATCTACACTGACAACAAAGGGCATGAAACAGAGTATCTCCAATTAGCAATGGAATACTACGAAAAAAAAAATAACGACAAAGCGCTCGCCTGCTTTCAGGAAGCTTTAGCCATTAATCCTCAGCTTGAAAATGCACTCTATGGAGCAGCATATATTCTCAAAAGTAACAGTCAATTTGACCGAGCGCTACCGTACTATAACAAGCTTCTCGCACTAAACCCAAGCCACAGCGACGCTCGTCAAGGGCGATCCCACGCACTACTCGGGCTTGGAAAGTATGAATCTGCTTGGGAAGACTTTGAACATCGATGGTCAAAACCACGTACTGACGCCAAAAATTTTACTACCTACATGCATACCCATAATAACGATTTAACCGGAAAGACCGTCCTCCTTAAATCTGAATTTGGTTTTGGCGACACCTTCCAATTTATTCGCTATGCCGCACTCGTAAAATCATGCGGCGCACGAATAATCGCAGCGGTTCAAAAACAACTATTGCCACTCCTCTCGCGCTGCCCCTACTTAGATCAGGTTATCTCCATAGATAGCCAAGCTCCCGCACATGACCTTGAAACAGTCCTCATGAGTCTACCCTGGGCATTCAAAACAACGCTTAAAACAATCCCAAATAAAACACCCTATCTCTTTGCTGATGATAAACTAACAGATTCCTGGCACAAAAAATTAAACAAAGATACTAACGTTAAAATAGGGATTTGCTGGCATGGCAACTCTTACACAACAGAACAATTAAAAAAATTAGTTGATGCAAAATCTATTCCCCTCAAACTCCTTGCACCTCTGGCAACCCTTGAAAAGGTCAGCATATATTCTCTACAAAAAACAAGTGGACTTGATGAACTCTCTACTCTCCCTACTCATTTTGTAATCCACCAACTGGGGCCTGATTTTGACGAATCACATGGCGCCTTCATGGATACTGCCGCTGTCATAAAAAATCTTGATCTGGTTATCACCATAGATACCTCTATCGCACATCTAGCAGCAGGACTCGGAACACCAACGTGGCTCATGCTCCCTTACGCATCTGATTGGCGCTGGCTTGTCGATCGTACCGATTCTCCTTGGTATCCCACCATGCGCCTTTTTAGGCAAAAAGTCGTGGACGATTGGGCAAGTGTCGTAGACTCGCTCTACACTGAACTCAGTAAAGAAATAAAAAAACAACAGAATCTCAATAATCACGCTCATAACCCAGACATTCAAAAACTGTATTCTCAGGCATTCAAGTTGTATAACGAGGGAAAAGAAACCCAGGCTCTCGCGCTCTACCAAGAAATAGTAAAACAGAGACCAGACCTGGTGGAACCCCTTTATAATTGTGCCTTTATCACGAGAAAAGCAGGAAACATCGCCGAATCAATACCTCTGTATGAAAAGGTTCTTACGCTCAATCCATCTCATCCCCATGCACGTATGGGATTAGGACAAGCATATCTCGCTCTAGAAAATTTTGAGAAAGGATGGGATCTTTTTGAAGACCGCTGTAAACATCCGCGCGATGATGTAAAAAAATTTGCTGACTATGTACAAAACAACCGCACTCTAAACGGAAAAAATTTACTCCTTAAAATTGAATGGGGATATGGCGATACCTTTATGCTCTTACGCTATGCAAAATTGCTTAAAGAGCGTGGCGCAACAATTATCATCGAGGCTCCCAAAGAATTATTTCCATTTCTTTCACTGCAAAAATACATCGACAAAACTTTTTTAGTAAACACACCGCCGCCACCTTTTGATTTTTCTACAATCACACTCAGCTTACCGTGGACATTCAAAACAACAGAACAAACAATTCCCCAATCCCCCTACCTTGCTGCCGATGAAAAGCTGGTTACCTCATGGCATGAAAAATTAAAAAAAGATACTCAATTTAAAGTTGGCATCGTTTGGCGAGGAACTAATCAAGCATATGCAATACCCGTTGCCCTGCTCGCTTCTTTGGCACAAGTGCAAAACGTAAGCGTGTACTCGCTCCAAAGAGATACCACCGGAGAACTGGCAACCGTATCCAATTGTTCCGTAAAAACGTTTGACGCCAATTTTGATAAAACGCAGGGATCTTTCATGGACTCAGCCGCGGTCATGAAAAATCTCGACTTGATAATCACCATTGATACCGCAACAGCACATTTGGCTGGCGGACTCGGTGTACCCGTATGGACATTACTCACCGCTGCCCCCGATTGGCGTTGGTTTACTAAACGTGAAGATTGCCCATGGTATCCCTCCATGCGCCTTTTTAGACAAAAAACTTTGGGTGACTGGGAGAGCGTTATGACGCAGGTCGTAACAGAACTGAACAAACTAGCGCATCAAAAAAAAGCTACCCAACAAGACGGCCCCGCTGATATAAATACCCTTTTTGGCAAAGGCACACAATTGGTCGAGCAAGGCAAGGTGGCAGAAGCTCTCACAACTTTCATGGGTATTGATCAACAACACCCTCACTGCGTTCCAGTACTTTATAATATTGCCGGTTGTCACCGTCGATTGGGCTCGTTGGAAGATGCTGCTGACTACTACAATAAAGCACTCACACTCGATCCAAAGCATACCGATGCAGCATTTGGACTAGCTCTCGTGCGTCATACACAGGGAGATATGAAACAGGGATGGGAATTATTTAATCTCTGGCGTAAAGATATCGATTCCTTACCCAAAAATCCCACACAATTGATTGGTAAAAGAGTACTTATCAAGGTCGAGTGGGGATTGGGAGACATGATTAACTTTATTCGTTATGCAAAGAACCTCCACGAACTGGGTGCGCAAGTCATTGTTCAATCACACAAAGCCCTCGTAAAGCTCCTGTCTGGTTGCCCCTATATAGACACCGTACTGCCTCATGGGTCACCGCTCCCTGAAACAGACTTCCAGCTCCCTCTCCTCTATTTACCAACTCTTTTTAAAAGCACCGAACAAACGATCCCTAACACGGTCCCTTACTTATACCCCGACCCGCAATTAGTTGCACAATGGCATGATAAGCTCGCGCACGACACTGCTTTCAAAGTTGGCATCTGCTGGGATATGGGGCACTACGACACTAATCTCGCAGGCTGGAAGCGCGCAATACCTCTAGACAACTGGCACTCCCTGCTCCGCACGAAAAATGTTAGTTTTTATTGCCTCCAAAAAGAACAACTCAATCAGCTCAATTCATTGCCGGCTGATATCACAGTGCACCAATTTGGAGCAGATTTTGACTCAAAAAATGGCGGATTTATGGATAGTGCGGCAGCTATGAAAAGCCTTGATCTGGTAATTACCGTAGACACCGCTGTCGCCCATTTGGCTGGCGCATTAGGCATACCTGTTTGGGTTATGCTTCCCTATCATACCGATTACCGCTGGATGCGTGATCGCACCGATACACCGTGGTATCCGACTATGAAATTATTTAGATCAACCGCACCAGATGATTGGCGACCAGTAATCAAACAGGTAACACAAGAATTACAAACATATGCAGAAAAATATACGGTATGAAAAAAATAAAATACAGTCTTTTTCTACTCACAACACTCACCGCTTCCCTACTTCCTGGTTCAGAAAACAAAGAACCTCAAACGGCACAAGAATATTGTACCAAAGCAGAAGCATACGAAAATCAAAAAAAAATACCGCAAGCATTGGAGAATTACGAAAAAGCTCTCCAGATAAAGCCGTGCGACCCTACCATTTTATTTCATTTAGGGAGGATAGAGCACTACGCTGGCAACAGAGATAAATCAATTTTCTACCTCACAAAACTCGCACAAGTCTGCCCCAACTCATTCATAGTTCATGAAACCCTAGCACTCGTCTATCGTGCCGCAGGAATGCTTGATGAGGAAAAAGACTCCCTTGAAAAAGCAATCAAAATAGACCCCAATCACGCCTACCTCAACACAAAGCTGATGGAATATTATTTGCGACGTCAAGAGATAAGCACCGTGATTTCCCGATGGCCACAACAAGATATACCATGGTATGGACAATCACTTATTGACGCCACATACACTATTCCCTTAGTAGAAGATGGATTGGGCATTGGGGATAAAATTCAAATGCTTCGTTACGCCAAAATTTTAAAGGAACTAGGGGCAACCGTTATTGTCCAGACATCTTCAGATCTATCCCCCTTGCTCTCCCTTTGTCCCTACATTGACACGATCATACCAACAACTCAACCCCTTTCCCCCCACACACAAATATACAAACCTAGTCTCTGTAACATGGCACTCAAAGTGCTAGCAAACACCAACAAGCAGGCATTTACAAACGCTTATCTCTATGCAGATAAAAAGCTCGAAGAATTCTGGCATAAAAAAATAGGCTCTAACCAAACATTCAAAATAGGCATATTCTGGGAATCAAATCGCGTTGTTGATTACTATGAAACAAAAAGTCGCCCAAGCGATCGATCAATACCATTAAAAAAGCTCGCCCACATACTCGAAATACCGGGAATTGCGTGCTACAGCCTTCAAAAAGTACACGGACTGAGCGAGTATACTCATGAACCTTTTTTTAATAAGATTATCGACTTTACTTCTGAAATGGATGCTGAACACGGTAGATTTATGGATACCGCAGCCCTCATGAAAAATATGGATCTGGTTATCACCGTCGACACCTCTATAGCTCACTTGGCCGGCGCCCTTGGCATACCAGTTTGGACGATGCTCCGCCATGCAGCTGATTGGCGTTGGTTTACCGCTCGCGAAGACTCGCCCTGGTACCCAAGTATGCGATTATTCAGGCAGCCAAAAAAAGGCGACTGGGATTCTGTCGTAGCCCAAATATCTACGGCATTAACCCCATTACTTGAACAAAAAAAACAATCTCTGACCGAAAAATATAAAAATTTTATTTTACAAGCCGCGCAACACAATAAGGAGCTCAACTATACCAAGAGCTTGCGCTGTTACATCCAAGCTCTTGAGTGTATGCCCGATAAAAAAGAACTATTGCCAATAATAGCCCTCACGTACTATACCCTCAACGATAAAGAATCAGCCTTACAGTTTTTTCAAAAAGCAGCCCAGGCTTTCCCCAACAACCCCGATTATCCCTTCAATGTCGGCTTCATGGCCAAAGATCTGGGCAAATTAGATATCGCTGTTCAAGAATTTAAAAAAGCCATTGCGATTGCTCCTTCATATGTCAGAGCTCGCGAAAAATTGGGTTATACGTACCTAACATTGGGGCACCTACAAGAAGGTTGGGCACAATTTCGCTCTCTAGATCGCCAAGACCCCTCCATTGATAATGAACACCGGCTCTATGACCGCACCCCTCAAGGGAAAACCATTATGGTTAAAGATACTGGTGGCTATGGTGACCTATTCCAATTTATACGGCATGCAGAAACACTCAAAAAACGTGGAGCATACATTGTCTTTTATGCCCGACCAGAAATTATACCACTTCTTTCACGCTGCCCATTTTTTGATAAAATCGTCTCACAACAAGAACCTGTTCCCCCATTTGATTACTACACAAATATCGCAAAAATGCGTGAAGACTTAGATGTATCCCTCGAAACGATCCCGGCTAACATTCCCTACATCCATCCTGACCCTGCTCTGGTAAAAAAATGGGCCGCCATAGTAGCAAGCGATACTCAATTTAAAATCGGCATCTCTTGGAAGGCTCAAATGTATGAAGATGAAAAAACAGGGAAACCAATCCCATGCCCACGCTCAATACCTATCAATACAATAAAAAAACTCATAGATGAATTTCCCTTCATCAGCTTTTACAATTTACAAAGAAATGCAGACATCAAGCCTCTTAATCAATGCCCCAATTTTTATACATTTGACACCCTGTTTGATAAAAAAAACGGTCGCTTCATGGACACTGCTGCTGTCATGAAAAGCCTCGATTTAGTTATTTCTGTTGATACTTCAATTGCACACTTAGCTGGTGCTCTTGGGGTACCTGTATGGACTTTGATTTGCAAAACTGCCGACTGGCGTTGGTTTATAAACAGAGAAGACTCTCCTTGGTATCCAACTATGCGATTATTTAGGCAGCAAAAAGAAGGTGATTGGGTTTCTGTTATACACCGTATTATTGATGAATTACCGGTACATATTTTAAAAAAAGAAACTGCTCGTTAAAAAACTGTGAGCGCAAACAAATATCTGTTTAAAAAAAGGAATATATCGTGAGGTATGCAAAAAAATTCTTGCCAAGCAAGGTCGCATACACACTCAGTATGTGCATGGTTCATCTCACGTATAGCGGCAATACTCCCGCACCCACTATTGGATTAGAACAGGCATACTTGCAGTTGGCCCAAGCACTAACAGCTAACAACAAACAAATAGAGGCGCTCGCGTATTATAAAAAGACAATTGAACAGAACCCTCACAATCAAGAAGCACTCTATCAATTAGGCACCACATTTTTAAAAAGTAATGAATACCCACAGGCTATTTCTTATCTTGAGCAGTATGCCGCACATAACAACACAACTACCGAAGTAATTAACCAACTCTATACTGCATACGCCGCACTTGGCAACATAGAAAAAAGCATCTATTATCAACAACAAATACTGGGACTAAATCCCACGGAACAAGGCTATCTGCAGCTGGGAAACCTTTTTGTGCGACAGGAAAACTTTCTCAAGGCAATTGAAAGCTACAATAACGTTCTGACGGTAAATCCCAAAAACAGCCAAGCCTATCTTAACAAAGCTCAGACTTTAGAAAAAATCTCTCATATAGAAGAAGCAATCGCCACCTATGATCAGCTTCTTACGCTGTACAAAAATCATCCTCAAGCATTACTGGGAAAAGCAGCGCTGCTTGTTAAACTAGGAAGAACCGACTCAGCAATCGCTCTGTATGAACAACTGCAACCTTATGTTCCCGCACAAAAAAAAGCATCCCTTTTTTATGCTATGGGCAATGCACACCGTAAGGGAGGCAATCTCGCTAAAGCAGAAGAACTTTTTCAAACCATTTTAAATCAAAGTCCCAATCATGCACACGCCACACTAGGGCTAGCAAAAACCTATCTGACACTCGGACACTACCCTCTTGGATGGCAACTTATGGCGCACTATAATCAGTTGACCAATCCCCATGGAGCTCGATTACTTACCAATAAAAGCCACATTAAAGGAAAAAAAATATTTATTGGTGCCGAGTGGATACTTGAAGATATGGTACAACTTGCCCGTTATGCAAAAACCATACATGACGCGGGCGGATCGGTTATCATGCAAACACCCCCTCAACTAGAGGCACTTTTTAAAGCATGTCCCTTTATAGATACGGTTGTTGGTTTTAATGAAAATATCGCACCCGCTTATCATGCCTATATCCCCATAACCAGCCTTCCCGCTCTTTTTCAGACCACCATCGACACCATCCCTAGCCCAATCCCCTATCTAATTGCCCCTCAAGAGTTAGTTACTCACTGGCAGAGCCTCCTAAAACACGACAGTAACTTTAAAATAGGCATCCGATGGAAAAAAAATGAGCAACAACTATATGATCCGGCTGAACTGGCAAGTATCCCCTTTTCTCTCTTTGCTCCTCTAGCTAAAATCCCTGGCATTTCAGTCTATTGTCTCCAACAAGTAACTGAACAAGAGAGTGCAGCATTCGCCTGTCGCGACTTAATTACTCTCTGTGGCAAAGGATTTAATGAAGATAACGAAGGGCTCATAGAACTTGCCGCACTCATGAAAAATCTTGATTTGGTTATCACTCTCGACTGTTGCGTCGCACACGTAGCAGGAGCTCTTGGAGTGCCGGTCTGGACATTACTCCCCGTCCACGCTGATTACCGCTGGCTTATCGATCGCCCTGACTACCCGTGGTATCCAACCATGCGCCTGTTTAGACAACCAAAAGCAGGCGATTGGCAACCTGTTCTAAACGGCGTTATTAAAGAAATCACCGCGCTCACCCAAAAGGCCTGAAAGCCTCCCATGAAAAAAATCTGTAGTTTTCTTTTGATAAGTACACTTACACTATACCCTCAACAAAACAACGACCAAATAGATAAAAAAATAGCCAAATCAATCGTCGCGTGCCAAAAAGAACTTGGCATACACCCTCATAATACGCAAGCGCACTTTCTCCTTGGAAATCTCTGGGCCGAGTGCGATGAATTTGAAAAAGCGCTGGAAGAATATAGCATCGTTCTTTCTCAAAATCCTGATTACTCTGCCGCGCTCTACGCCAGCGGCTTTGTATTACGATCAATGGGCAACTTCACCAAAGCCCTACAGATGTATGATACATTCCTCAGCAAATATCCAAATAATCGTGATGGCCTGCAAGGACGATCGCACGCACTGCTTGCCCTTGGTGAACTCAGAAAAGCATGGCCCGATTTTGAATGCCGCTGGGCAGAACAACGCCCTGATTCACTGACGTTTACCAACTCCATACGTACCAACCCCGACCTCACCGGAAAGACCGTACTTCTCAAGGGGGAACTCGGCTTTGGCGACATGTTCCAATTTATCCGCTATGCAGCAAAGGTGAAAAATAACGGCGCGAAAGTGATAGTAAAAATAAAAAAACAGCTGATTAAAATTTTCTCTCTCTGTCCGTATATAGACCGGGTCGTTGATGAACAATCACCTACACCTCCACAAGACCTATCAACCGTTATTATGAGTCTACCCTGGGCCTTTGATACAGATCTTAACACCATACCAAATAAAATTCCCTATCTATACGCTGACCAAAACTTGATAAAACTTTGGCACTCACGATTGGAAAACCCTAACACGTTTAAAATTGGCTTATGTTGGCACGGAAATCTCTATGAAAACACGTATGCAAAAAAACTCGTTCACGATAAATCAATCCCGCTCTCTCTTTTAGCTCCATTAGCAGCAATTAAACAGATACAATTCTTTTCACTCCAAAAAACAAGCGGCCTTGATGAACTAAAATCGCTCCCTGAAGGATTTATAGTAAACACTTTCAATCAAGAATTAGATGAAGCGCATGGCGCCTTTATGGATACCGCTGCGATTATGAAAAATCTTGACCTTATTATAACTATCGACACCTCAATCGCCCACTTGGCTGGCGGCCTTGGTGTGCCCGTTTGGACGCTGCTACCCTATGTTGCCGATTGGCGCTGGCTTACCCAACGAGACGATTGTCCCTGGTATCCAACCATGCACCTTTTTAGACAACCAAAAGCAGGTGACTGGAACACCGTGGTTGCCAATGTTAAAAAAGCACTACAGGAACTACTCACGCTCAAAAAGCAGCTCTAAACTCAGGCAAAAAATAAATAGGCAACCACAGTATACAAACAATTATCACGGGAAAATTAGATGAAAAAAAACTTTTTAATAACCACACTACTTGCGACTAGCGCATTGTTTTTTATCTCAAGGGGCAATGATCACGCCCTGACAAGCGCGCAAGAAAAAAAAGGCTCTCCCCAAAAAACAATCTTTTTATATCAGCAAGCCATTGAAAAAAATCAAGAAGATTGGAATGCGCATTACAACCTGGGTATTATCTTTGCACATCAGCGCGACTACGAAAACGCAATAAAACACTTTCAAGCCATTATTAGTAAAAATCCCGAATCAATAACAGCCTTGTATAACCTTGCGTATTGCCAACGGCACAACCATCTTCTTCATGAGGCTCTTGCCACCTACAATACCGTCTTGGCATTAAACAATAATCATCAAGATGCACACTTGGGAAAGGCGGGAACCTTACTCTCTTTAGGACAATTTGAGACCGCATGGAACGAATTTGAATATCGCCTGGATAATTGGCAAGAATTTCACCAGTACTTCAAATATCCGAGCCTAAACCTTTCTTCCCTTGCAAGTAAAAAAATTATTCTGATTGCCGAATGGGGACAAGGAGACATGCTCCAGTTTGTACGCTATGCCAAGGCGCTCAAACAGCTGGGTGCAACCGTCTACGTGCAAACGTTTGGCTCCCTGGTCAAACTTTTTTCCTTGTGCCCGTATATTGACTCAGTTATCAAACAAGGTGACCGTCTGCCAAAAGCTGATACCCGTATTCCTCTCTTGAGCACCCCTCTTGTTTTTAAAACCACCGTCAAGACCATCCCTGCAGACATTCCTTATTTATACGCTGATCAAGCACTCGTGCGAGAATGGCAACAAAAAATGGCCCCCAACACTCAGTTTAGAGTAGGTATTTGCTGGCGCGCCACTTTGCAAAAAAACATACCACTCGCTCCTTTTGTAGAACATCTGACCCGCATACCGCACACACATTTTTATAGCCTGGTAAAAAACGGCACACAAGATCTTCAAACCACGCCGCAGGCTCAGTGTATCGTTGATTTTGGACCGAATTTCGATAGTGACCATGGAAGCTTTATGGACACCGCCGCGATCATGAAAAACCTCAACTTAGTTATAACCACCGATACCTCATTAGCCCATTTGGCAGGAGGTCTGGGCATTCCTGTTTGGGTCATGCTCCCCTATGATTGTGACTGGCGCTGGTTTTTTGATCGTGACGACTCTCCCTGGTACCCAACAATGCGTTTATTCAGACAACCCAAAATGGGAGATTGGCAAACAGTGTTTACCGCTATATCTCACGAATTAGAAAAAATAATAAGGGACAAAATTCCTCTGTATTCGCTTGCCACTGAAATATAAACGCCCCCTTAAAAATACCAGTGATTACAATATATGAGAGCCTATGGTACACTGACTTGCACATGAAAAACAGGCTATAGTATTGGGTCCGCATGTCACACGCACAATCGTTTAACGAATTTATCGAAAAAAATTTAAATACCGAACAGAAAAAAGCCGTTATACAAAAAAGTGGTGCTTTTTTGGTTTCTGCTGGTGCTGGTTCGGGAAAAACCCGTGTTATAACTGCGCGTATTACCAATTTAATCGTAAACGAGCAGGTATTACCGCAATCGATTGTTGCGCTCACCTTTACTAATAAAGCTGCCAAAGAAATGCAAGAACGCGTTGGCTCTTTTTTAGATAAAACACAACGCCTGCCATGGATAGGCACGTTCCATTCTTATTGCCTTCACCTGCTTAAGAGCAATCCGGCCCTACTTGAATCGCCTTTTTTTTCAATCCTGGATGAAGATGATCAGCAAAAGCTCCTCAAGGGCATCCTCAAACAACATGGTCTGGTTAAAGAAGTATCTCCCAAAGAATTATCCTGGCAAATTTCTCGCATAAAAAATAATGCACTTGATGGAGAAATAGTAGATCAACTCTACAAAATGAATCCATTGCTTCACCAGCTCTATGGTGCTTATGAACAAGAAAAAACAGCAAGCCGTTGCCTCGATTTTGACGATCTACTCCTCAAGGCATTGCACCTCTTTTCTCGTTATCCTGAATTTAAACAAGAGCATCAGGAGCACATTCAGCATATTTTGGTCGATGAGTATCAAGACACCAATGTTGTACAGCACGAGCTCCTCAAGCATATGGCTAAAAAAGATGCAAAACAGATGGGGGTAGAGTCAATCTGTATCGTCGGCGATGAAGATCAATCAATTTACTCATGGCGCGGCGCTACCGTAACCAACATTCTCAATATACAAAAAGATTTTCCTAACACTATCACCATAAAAATTGAACAAAACTATCGCTCAGCACGCCCCATCTTAGAAGCCGCCAATGCGGTTATCATAAACAATGAGCAGCGCAACCCTAAAAAACTATGGTCAGCAAAACAAGGAACTGACCGTATTCGCGCACTTTCTTGCTTATCCGAATATCAAGAAGCAGATGTCATTGCTAATGCAATAAAAGTAGCCAAGGGCGCAAAAAAAGAGACAACCGCTGCGATACTCTATCGCACCCACTTTCAATCTCGAGCGCTTGAAGAATCTCTCCTTAAAAACTCAATCGCCTATACCATAATCGGTGGCGTACAGTTTTATGAACGATTGGAAATAAAAGATCTACTGGCTTATTTACGCTTGGTAGTAAATCCATTTGATCACGCCTCTTTTTTTAGAATAATAAATACGCCGCAGCGCGGACTGGGCGAAAAGAGCGAAGAACTCTTTTTCGCTCTCTGGCACGCTGAACCTTTTTTAACTTTTATTGATGTCCTGAAAAAAGTAATCGAAGAAAAATTGCTTCCGCAGACAAAACTCGACGCATTAGATCAATTTATTACTATTTTTGATGGACTTTCAGGCACTGATAAACCAGCACAAGCTTTGGAAAAAATTCTCCTCAGAACGGGATACTTAGGGTATCTCAAAACAACCTACGAAGCTGAAAATGCCAAAGAACGCAATGAAAATATAAAAGAGCTGCTCAATGCCATGGCTCATTTTGAAATCAATGGAACTGACTCAATCGACAAACTCCTTGATGAAGTTGCTCTTATGCAAGAAAACATTCACAAAAAAAAAGACGATCCAACGACGGTAAAACTTATGACCTATCACGCTGCTAAAGGATTGGAATTTGATCTAGTAGCACTCGTAGGACTTGAAGATGGCCTTATGCCAAGCATTCGCGCTGAGTATGCGCAAGACAAAATCGAAGAAGAACGTCGACTTTTCTACGTGGGAATCACCCGAGCAAAAGAACGACTCTTAATCTCACATGCTCGCTATCGCTATGGCTATCGCAACATGACCGACCAGATAGCCTCTCGCTTTTTGCAAGAAATTCCTAAAAATCTTTTGCCCATGGAAGATTGTTCCTATTGGAAGCAACCACAAATGGTTAGCTATTTTTCGCACTGGCTTGGCGCAGGAACACAAACATATACACCCTCACCAGTACTTACGTTTGGCTCGCCGCAACCAGCAGAAAGTTCATTCTCTTCTTTCAACGAGAGTCACACATATGCAAACAAGCCCATTGGTCAACAAAAAAGCTTTAGCAGTTCCCATACACTAAAAGCAACAGCTCAAAAAGTGCATAAACCGGCAACCAACGCCGAACAAAAAAGCAGATTGTCGAGTACCAAAAAAGCTGCACTCCTACAAAAACAAGCCCTTAAAACTATGCAGGAAAAAACAACCGAGCGTACTGGTGGCAGCATGTGCCAATTCAAGAAAAACAGCCCCGTAGAGCACGCAACATTTGGTACCGGCATCGTCCAGGAAGTTGAAGCAAAATTAATGGGCAAAACAATTATTACCGTACTTTTCAAAGCCGGCACCAAAAAAATAGATGCACAGTTTTTAAAACTAATCTAAGATTTTTCAGCTCATATGTACGGGAGCTTCTTGAGAGGCCATACCTACTTCAACAGGCTCATCTGCCAACTCTTGAATAACCTTTTGCCAAACACCTGTTTGTAAATGCAGCGGCGCGGCCAATGCTTGCCCTTTAAATTGAAGCATGCCTCCCTCTTTCATCATAGCCGCAATGTCAGCGCTCTCATCAAGAACAACATCTTTGCCTATCGTCTTACCGTTAGGGAGTATCACGCCATCACCGGGGGTGATGAAGTATCCTTTTTTGGTCCGTACAATTTGGTACTCAAGACCTTGCTGTGTGGGATTTTTTTCTACGTATGGCCCTTGCCATTTGGTTGGATAGGCCAAATTCATAGGGCCGACTTCTGAGCCTTCAAAAGAACCGACATTAAGGAAATTAATGGGATTTTTTTGGTAATCAAAACCAATAATTTTACACTGCTTATCAACAAGCAAAAATGTATCTTGCAAAAGTTTTAGATCACGTGTTATCAACTCAGTTGAGTAACTTTTTGACTGATAAAAAAAATTAAAGCCGGTAATGACGAGCAATACGGCAAAAACTATACCCACAATTATAGGAACAACCCGCCCCCGTAACCCTTCTTTTTTTTGGCACTGTGGCACCATCATAAGAACTCTCCTTTCAAAATAAATACGTCATTACTCTTTACTACTTCTCTACAGGCTACTATAGATAGCTTCAATAAAAAAAGAATCCGCAAAAACTAAAAAATATACCGGCTTATACTCGACCACAATCATCAATAATTGAGACACATAACTTGTTTGACCTCATGCATGGTCGCAGCCGCAACATCACGCGTCTTACTCGTTCCTTCGAATAAAATCTTCATAACAGCAGCAGGATCTTGCGCAAGCTGTGCTCGGCGTGCACGAATTGGCTCCAACAAGGTATTAAGCACCTCAACAAGCCTTTTTTTAAGCACCACATCGCCCAGACCACCCTTTTGATACTGCTCTTTCAGCTGCGCAACAGCGACCTTGTCTTGATCAAAAATATCAAGATAGGTAAATACCGTATTTCCCTCTACCTTTCCTGGATCGGTAACTCGTATGTGTTCTGGATCGGTATACATACTCATAACTTTTTTAGCGACCACATCAGCAGAATCAGATAAAAAAATGGCATTGCCTAATGATTTACTCATTTTAGCCTTGCCATCAAGCCCCGGCATTCGTGAAGCAGCTGAAAGAAGCGGTTCTGCCTCGCATAACACGTCAGTGTTGTAGGTGCGATTAAATGCGCGCACAATTTCATTTGTTTGTTCGATCATGGGCAACTGATCAGCGCCAACCGGCACTAAGTTTGCTTTGACAATGGTAATATCAGCCGATTGGTGCACCGGATAAATTAAAAATCCAGCCGGTAAACTTTCCCCAAATTTTTTATCCTGGATCTCTGCCTTCACCGTAGGATTACGCTTTAAACGATTGACGGGCACTAAATTAAGATAAAAAATAGTCAGTTCTGCAATTTGCGGAATCATCGATTGCAAAAAAATAGTACTTTTTTTAGGGTCGATACCTACTGCAAGATAATCAAGCATCACCTGCAAAACATTATCACGCACTTTCTGCGGATTATCAAAATTGTCAGTTAATGCCTGCACATCAGCCACCAAAATATATTGTTGGCACGAATCCTGCAAAGCAACCCGATTCTGCAGTGAGCCTACATAATGCCCCAAATGCAATGCGCCCGTGGGTCTATCACCAGTAAGAATAATTTTTTTTTCGGTACTCATAATCTCATCCTACTATTTCTCAAGAGCGTATGCTCCAACTCAACTTCTTATCAAACAGCTCTAGCATACCATCACTCAACATAAACAGTAACAGAAAACCAATACCCCTTCCTCACATCAGCCAAGGTAGGCCTGTATAATGTCCCCATAAACCTTTACAAAAAAAATGTTCCTGCGCTACAGTAATATCACAGACTAATGCAATGTTCTAAAAAAAGGAGACGTGCGTATGGGCAGCGTAACATCATTCTTGTATTTCATGATCCCTTCCGCTTTATGGGGAAATTGGTGGGCAGATCTGGCAGAAATTATTTTTTTCTCATCGTTAGTATACACCGCAAGCAGCTGGCTCAAAAAAGACCGGCAAAAGCCACTCCTTCTTTATTTTTACGCATACTGCACCCTACTACTCGTCTCTTATTACGCGCAATTGAGCACGATGAGCACATTCCTTTTTTGGGCAACTCCGGCAGCATGCATGCTTTTCATTTTGATACATCAAGAGACATTGCAAAAAAATAGTATTGCACTAAAAAAACATATACCCGCAAAGCATGCAGTACAAGAAGACTGGATTGAACCACTCTTTCGATCATGCCTCATCGCGCTGAACAAAAAAAACGCTCCTATTTCTTGCGTTATAGAACACACAGACAGTCTACACGAATTTCTCGTAGCTCAATTTCCGCTGCAAGTCCCTCTACAAGAAAACTTACTCGATCTATTACTTGCCAGTAGTAGCTATGATCCATCAAAACTCGTATGGCTCTCATCATCAGCACAACTATGCGGTATTAATACACATTGGAAAGACGTTTTAGAAAAAGAATGGCTTTCCTCCGAGATAGTCAAATTATCTACCTCCATGCAGTATGCAATTTTTTTTGCCACCAAAACGAACGCCGTTATTTTTAGCATAGTCCCTGAAACACGCATGGTTGACCTGGTTATACAGGGAAAATTGTATGAAAAAATAAGTGCGCAACACGCGCTTATGCTCTTAAAAAAATATTTCAGACTTTCACGTGAATCTCAAACCAAAGGGGCCTTAACCCATGAAAACCATTCTAAAAAAACTACTCCTGGACAACCTACCGCTTAAACTTATTTCTCTGATGCTTGGTTATGCATTTTGGTGTATGCTCAGTCAATCACACACGACTCAACTTCATGTAACCGTGCCACTCACCTTTTATAACGTACCCAAAACACTCAGTCTACAGGCCCCAGAAGAAATACCGGTAACACTAGTCGGAAAGCGCATTGACCTCTGGCATATTGATCGCAAAACACTTGCCATCCATGTTGATCTGGCAGGAAAAAAGGCAGGCTCTCACCCGCTACAACTAGCCGCCACACATCTTTTTTTACCGGAAACAATAAAACTGGTAGACTATACGCCCTGCAACCTCAGCGTACAATTACAGGCCAAGGAAGCCGGTCCAATAAGCATTTAGAAAAAATAGAGCACACTACAAATAGGAAAGAAACTCCTCATGATCGCCGGGATGAAAAAAGGACTCAGCGCTATAGGCGCGCTAATTTGGAAACTTTTTTTTAATGGATTACTCGCAATTTTACCAATCACCCTTACCATTGTCATTTTGCACCTGTTTTACAAAATAATAAAAGCCTGGGTTGACCCTATTCATGATTTTGTTATGCAACATCCCCTGCTTAAAACATTTCCAGTCCCCTACATTGAGATAATCGTTATCGTGGTAGGCATTTTTGCTATCGGCGCCATTTTGAATATCGTTATATTGCGTACAATTGTGCATAAAGGAGAGAAACTCATTGATAAACTCCCGCTTGCGCGCACCATATACCCGGGTATTAAACAATTAATAGGTGCTTTTAGTGCACAAGACAAAGACACATTCAAAAAAGTAGTCTTGGTTGAATTTCCCAAAAAAGGTATTTACAGTATCGGATTTTTGACCAGCGAACTACCCGCAGAATTATCACCAAACCAACCGGGCCCCTTTTTCACCGTCTTTGTACCGACAACGCCCAATCCAACATCAGGTTTTTTTCTCGTTCTCACGAAACAAGAAATTCATGCAACAGACCTTACGCGTCAGGAAGCAATGGCGCTTATTATCTCTGGGGGCATAGTACAACCAGAGCGGTATAAAAAAATAAACCCTGGAAAATAATTCAGACAGATTTTTTGGCAAAATGGCCACTGAAAAAATTGGAAAAAAAGAGATCAAGGCACAAATCTGAGCTTCCATTTTTTAACTGAAAATCTGCGTCAGAAAGAAACTGATGCGCTTTTTGTAGCTCAGGCATGGAGACGCGGCGCCAATCGCGTTGCAAAAAACTAAAAGGCAGTCTATAGCCAATTTTTTTTGCTTCAAGCTGCTGTTTTTCTTGCATACATTTCACCACATAATGAGCGCGCCATATCTGTTCAGTCCAATATGAAATCCAAAAAATTTCCTGATACTCACGTGCAACCACTTTCCAATAGTTAAAAAATGGTTCTGGTTGTTTTGCAAAAAAATACCCACTCAAAGTAAAAAGTGATGCTTTTTCATCAATCAGATTATCAAGCAGCTGCAATACCGCGGCATCATCAGAAGAACCAAGCACCGTCAGATAGTGCATAATAACGCATGCTGTTTCTAAAGGTACAATTTTGTGCTTTGCCCATAAACGCAGACTCAATTGCTTGCTTTTAGGCGATAAAAGAACACCAAAGCTACTGCAAATGGAGGCAAAAAGAGCGTGTTCAATAGAAGATGGCAGCTCTACAAACAGCCAAGAATCACTAAAAGCTGCTCCATTCAATTCCGGCAGAAAGAAAAAGAGTTGATGTGGCCCCTGATATTCTTGGAGAAACACGAGTAATGCGGTTTGTTCTTTTGACTCAAGCTCGCCGATGTTCTTTAACCAATAAGTAGCCGAAGAACCAAGAAAACTTGTACTCAACGTTGTGTAAACATGGGCAATGGAGTGTGCCGCGACATCGAGTATGGTACTTGCAGGTTCTTTCTTTTTTAAAAAATCTCGCAACAAAGCACAAAAAAGAAGTGGCTCAAACTCTTTGGAACCGGAAAAACAACATGATTTTTTTTGTTCCGAAAAAAGAGCGGTCTGGGTTTGCTCAAGAAATGCACTCAGCTGCATAGACTTCATAACGCATGCCATCAGTTATCAAGATTAATTATAAGTCTCTTATTCACTCTGTTTTTGAAAACGATTTTGCAGACTAAAGAGCGGCGCCTTTCCAAAAGATTTAGGGTCGCCAGACATGGACTGCTTTGCATTCTGTGTAGTATTACCAGAAACGTTTTTCTCTTGCGCTGTATTGTCTCTATTAAGCAACTCTTGCTGAAAAAACTCAAATAGTTGTGCTATACCCTGCGCTGCTAACGCATAGATTTCCTGAAATTTTACTGCACTGATCGGCTCTTTCTCCGCCGTCCCCTGCACCTCAACTAATGCTCCCCGCTTGGTCATAATAAAATTAAAATCAGCATCGATTGCGCTATCTTCAGAAAAATCCAAATCAAGTAGTGGTTGTTGCCCCGCCAATCCAACTGAAACAGCTGCAATATCGTCACGAAGTACGACGGCATTGGGCGAAAGAATGCCCTGCTCAACCCAATAAGCAACTGCTCGCTTGAGCGCAATATAGGCCCCAGAAATACATGCTGTTCGAGTGCCGCCATCGGCTTGCAAAACATCACAATCAATCGTAATCGTACGCTCACCTAACCCTGAAACATCCACAACAGAGCGCAAACAGCGGCCAATAAGCCGAGAAATCTCAAGAGAGCGGCCATTAGGTTTTGCGACTGAGTTATCCCGCTGCTTTCGCACGGTTGTCGCAGTAGGGAGCATCGCATATTCGGCATTAAGCCAACCGACCTGCTTGCCCCGCAAAAAGGGTGGCACCCCTTGCTGCAAAGTAACCGAACAGAGCACTTTGGTATCACCAACGTAAAACAACACAGAACTGTCGGCATACCCAAAAAAATCATAGACCACTTTTAGTGGACGTAATTGATCAAAACGACGACCGGCATGACGACTGATACTCTTTTCTTGTACAATTTTTTGCATAGACTCACCCCTCTTGGTTTGGCCGCTAGAATCTATTACACAGCTTCTAGCGCCAATACTCCATTTTATCCCGTTAGAATGCACACTCCCACACCTTCAAGTCTCCCTGATGGCAAACAATTAATGCGAAAGGTTCTTTCCTTGTGATGTCAACAAGCGAGGCGTGGCACTCAATAACACCGAGCACAACGCCTCACAATAGTTTTTAGAACAACAGTTATTTTTTAACTGGCGCATTTTCTAATAGGCGTAAACGAATTCTACCTGAGACTTCGTCATACTCTATGACTTCCACCGTTACTTCTTCACCGACCTGGTATTCTTTCATAAAGTTTCTTTGTTTGTCACGAGGAAGATTTGAAACATGCACGAGACCATCTTGTCCCGGAACGAGTTCCACAAATAAACCAAATTCTGCAATTTTGCGAATTTTTCCCGTGTATATGGCGCCAGCATCGATCTGTCCCGCCAGCGTTTTAACCCAATTTACCGCACCCGCAATATTGGCACCCGGCACACCAAAAATCTGTACTGTGCCATCTTCTTCGATATCAATGCTTGTGTTCGTTTTTTCCGTAATTTCACGAATTGTTTTACCACCAGTACCGATAATAGCACCAATTTTATCAGTGTTAATCTTAACCGTCTCAAAACGAGGGACTAAATCCGATAATGGTTTAGATTTCTCGATAACAGTGCGCATCTTTTCAAGAATAAAGAGCCGACCTTTACGTGCTTGCTCCAATGCGGCAACAAAAATATCTCGCGATAAACCGCCTTTATACTTTATATCCATCTGAATAGCGGTAATACCATCCTGCGTTCCAGTGACTTTAAAATCCATTAAACCATAGGCATCTTCAAAGCCACTAATATCTGACAATACTGCAAAATGTCCGTCTGCGCTTTTAAGTAAACCCATAGCAATACCGCTGACCATCTTTTTAACCGGAACACCCGCATCCATAAGCGCCATAGTTGAACTGCAGACGGTCGCCATTGATGAAGAACCATCAGACTCTAAAATATCTACAACGACACGAATGGTATAAGGAAATGCATCTTTTTCAGGTAATTGACCACGAATCGCCGATGAAGCTAAATGACCATGACCAACTTCACGTCGCCCCGGTCCCCGCATCATACGTACCTCACCTACAGCAAAAGGCGGGAAATTGTAATTTAACATAAAACGGCCTACATCTTTACCGTTTTCGTCCATTACTGTTTCAATACGTTGCTCATCCTCACCACTTCCCAATGTTGCACTTGCAAGCGCTTGTGTTCTGCCACGCTTGAATAATGACGATCCATGGGCAAAAGGCAAAAGACCTACTTCCGCTGAAATTTGACGAACTTGTTCATAATCTCGACCATCAATACGTTTTTTAAGCGCAAATACAAGCTCAGTTATTTTAAGACGCAACTGTCCGTCAAACAAATATTCTATGATAGATTCTGGAACCTGCTTTTCAGTAATTTCTTGCGCAAATTGCTGGGTAAATTGGGCTCTCAAATCATACAGATAATTATTACGCTCAACTTTATCTGCAATATAACAATTAGTTACTCGCTCTGAGGTAAGAAATTCATTAATATGTTGCTTCCAAGTCGCCCAAAATTGATCATCAATTTTATTTTCCCAGTTTTCTTGATGAGCTTCTGGCTTTTCTTGCTTAGCAACACCTACTTGTTGTTGAATTTCAAGCTGCCAAGCAACCAATTCTTTAATTTTATCATGTGCTAAAAACAAGGCATCAACAAAATCAGACTCAGAAATTTCCTGCGTTGAACCCTCAACCATGCAAATACCTTCATGGGTACCTGCAATAGTTAAATGAACATCAGAGTTTTTAATATCAGAATATACTGGATTAATAACCCATTTACCATCAATACGACCAACTTCAACAACGGCAACCGGACCCAAAAAAGGAATCTTTGAAATAGAAAGTGCCAATGCACATGCATTAAATGCAAGTGGTGCTGGTACATGTTCTTTGTCAACTGAATACACCGTCGCCAATACCTGCACTTGCCTGAAAAAATTCTCAGGAAAAAGAGGACGTATGGCTCGATCAATAAGACGACAGGTCAACACCTCTTTGTCAGTCGCCTTGCCTTCACGTTTAAAATAACCGCCAGGAATCTTACCTGCTGCTGAAAAATATTCTCTGTAATCTACCGTAAGTGGTAAAAAACCAGGGAATTCGTCTGTTGGTGCACTAACAACAGTTGCCAAAACGATGGTGCCTCCCTGCTTAATCCACACTGCACCATCCGCTTGCTGAGCAAATTTGCCCAAGACAACTTCATACCCAAACTGATCAAATTTGAACGTTTTTACCATATCCAAAACCTGTCTGATTTAAGTTACTTATCGCTTCAGCCCAAGACGTGCTACAAGGCTTTTGTACGAATCCTGATCTTTTTTGAACAAGTAGTTCAAAAAACTGCGACGACGACAAACCATTTTCAACAACCCACGTCGAGTACTAAAATCATGTGGATGCTGTTTGCAATGCTCCGTCAATATATTAATATTTTCAGTTAACAAAGCCACCTGAACGCCGGTTGATCCGGTATCTTCTGCGTTCTGTGCGAAATCACCAATCAATTTTGCTTTTTTTTCTTTTGCTACTGCCATACATAACCCTAGTTATACAAATACTCTTCTAACAAAATCTCTCTACTATTTCTCTGTCATGCCTACTCATGGTAGGCGCGAGCGGGATTGAACCGCTGACCCCTGCTACGTCAAAGCAGTGCTCTACCACTGAGCTACGCGCCTTCACCAATATCTTGTTCCTGATCGGATGCTCCAGCCATATTTTCCTGCTGCATCTCTTGCTCTCGCGCCGTCCGCTCTAAATCAGAAACCTCTTGCCCGAGATATTTTTCTCTAAATGTTTTGATACCCGTACCTGCTGGAATCAATTTACCAACAATTACATTTTCCTTCAAACCATACAGATAATCGACTTGTCCTGCTATTGCTGCTTCAGCTAAGATTCTGGTAGTTTCTTGGAATGATGCGGCAGAAATAAAGCTCTCAGTAATCAAGGATGCTTGCGTAATGCCGAGCAACACAGGCTTGGCACTCGCAACCTTCTTGCCTTGCGCTTTAAGCACCGCATTAACCATTTTAAAGTGTATACGGTCAACACGATCACCCACTAAGAAATCAGAATCTCCCGTCTCCGTAACACGAACCTTACGCAACATTTGACGGCAAATAAGCTCAATATGGCAATCGCTAATATCAATACCTTGTAAGCGATATATCTGCTGAATCTGAACAACCAAATAACGTTGAACAACGTCTGGTCCTAAAATGCGCAACATATCATGCAACACTGGGGAACCAGAGGTTAATTGATCACCCGCATTTACCAATTCCCCATTGCCAGCCAACAACTGTTTCCCACGAGGAATAAAGTAATCATAGGATTGCGCTCCAGAAACAACGCTCACTTTGCGCAGACCTCTATGCAAGCCGCCAAAAACAACCTCCCCATCAATATCGGAGAGTATAGCTGCATCTTTTGGCGCGCGAGCTTCGAATAATTCAGCAATACGAGGTAAACCACCGGTAATATCTTTTGTTCGAGAGGCTTCACGAGGTGTCTTGACTAAAATATCACCAATTTCAACTTGCTGATCCTGTTTAACGTTCAAAAAAGAACCTGAAGGCAAATAGTACTGAGCAAGCTCATTACCTGAATCATCTATAATACTCAATGCCGGCTGGTATTTTTCTGATTTCTGCTCTAAAACCATCGAAAGCGATTTATGAGTCGCTTCATCATAACGTTCTTGAATCGTAACATTCTCAACAAGATCAATCAGCTGAACACGACCAGGCTTTTCAGTAAGAATCAACTTGTTCGTTGGATCCCATTCGGCAAGCTTTGTCTTAGCCTTCACCGCAGTGCCATCTTCTACCAGCAACACCGTACCGTATTCCAGATCATGGCGTTGCAGTTCACGGCCATCAGGAGAAACGATGAGTAAGGTACCCTTACGACTCATGACAACGTGCTGACCATGACGATTTTTTACCGTGCGCACCGAGCGCAAGCGTACCACGCCGTCTTGTTTTGCAACGAAGTAAGGTTGATCTGCTAAACCACTCGCCGTACCACCAGTGTGGAACGTTCTCATAGTAAGCTGTGTACCCGGCTCACCAATTGACTGGGCTGCAATAATGCCCACGGCAGTACCAACATCAACCAAGCGTCCTCGTGATAAATCATAGCCATAACACTGGGCACAAACACCACGTTTTGCTTGGCATGTAAGCACTGAACGAACTAAAATCTTAGTTACTGCGGAATCAGCCAAACGAGCAACCTCTTCACGACCACACAGTTGGCCCTGCTTGAAAAGCAATTCACCAGAGACCGGATCCTTCACATCGGCTGCTAATACACGACCAAAAGCGCGACTTGCAAGTGGAGATATAACATCACCTGCCTCTTTTAAATCCTCTAATTCGATATAGCCCAAAGTATGGCAATCCGCCATGCTCACCACGACATCCTGAGCAACGTCTACTAATCGACGAGTCAGATAACCAGAGTTTGCCGTTTTAAGAGCCGTATCAGCCTGACCTTTACGTGCACCGTGAGTAGAAATGAAATATTCAAACTCACTCAGACCATCCTTAAAGTTCGTCTTAACGGGCGTTTCCATAATTTCACCCGTTGGTTTAGACATAAGACCACGCATACCGACCAACTGCTGAATCTGCGATTTTGAACCACGGGCACCAGATTCCAACATCATAAAAATTGGATTAAAAGGAGCAAATGATTTATCTGTATTTTCGAATGATTTGTGATCTTGTTTTGATAAAGCCTCATGCATATAATTGGCAACATTAGCCGAAGCATGTCCCCAAATACTGATCACCTTATTGTATCGTTCACCATTAGTGATGATACCGTCCATATAAAGGTTTTCTACTTTTAGAACATCTTTTTCAGCTTGAGAAACAACCGCATCTCGTTGCTCAGGAACAATCATATCTTTCAGTGATATTGAAAGGCCGCCAACAGTAGCATAATAAAAACCAAGTTTTTTTATTCTATCTAAGAAGGCAACCGTCTCGTCTTGGCCAAAACGATAGTATACGCGCTCAACAAGCTTGGCCACATCACTTTTTTTCAAAATTCTGTTAATCCATTCAAATTCAGAACCTTGCGGCAGAGACTCATAGAGAATGACTCGTCCAACTGAAGTCTGGACGATATCATTGTTTAAAAGACGTACTGATATTTTCGCATGCAGTGCAACTTGTTTGTGCTGGAATGCCGTAATAACTTCTTGCACATTACTAAATGCAATACCCTCGCCGCGCTCCCCATTGCGCACCTTGGTCATATAGTGCAGACCAAGCACCATATCTTGTGATGGCACAGTAACTGGACGACCGTTAGCTGAGGAAAGTATGTTTTTTGAAGTAAGAATTAAATTTTTACTTTCTTCCTGCGCCTTCTTACTCAATGGCAAGTGAACCGCCATTTGGTCACCATCAAAGTCAGCATTAAATGCACTGCAAACCAATGGATGAACTTTTATTGCTTTACCATCCACCAATATAGGATAAAACGCTTGGATACCCATACGGTGCAACGTAGGCGCACGGTTCAACAGAATTGGACGATCTTTTACTACTTCTTCAAGAACATCCCATACTTCTGGCGTTAGCTCTTCAACCATGCGTTTTGCAACGCGCACATTGGGAGCTAACTCACGCTGAATCAAACCGGCATAAATATACGGCTTGAATAATTCAAGAGCCATAACCTTAGGAATACCGCATTGATTTATACGAAGCTCTGGATCGACAACAATTACTGAACGACCCGAGTAGTCAACACGACGACCGAGCAAATTTTGTCTAAAGCGTCCCTGCTTACCACGCAACATTTCGCTGAGCGACTTAAGAGCTCGACGATTAGAACCCCTTACTGGTTGTCCGCGTCTGCCGTTATCAATAAGCGCATCAACCGACTCTTGTAACATGCGCTTTTCATTTTTGATAATTACGGAAGGCGCTTCAATTTCAATCAAACGTTGTAAACGAATATTTCTATTAAGAACGCGGCGATACAGTTCATTTAAATCGGAGCTAGCAAAACGGCCACCTTCTAAAGGAACCAACGGACGAAGATCTGGCGGTAATACTGGCAGTACACTCAAGACCATCCATTCAGGACGCAAATTCGCTTGCTGTAATCCCGATAACGCCTTAATACGCCGCATAAGCTTATGCCCAACAGCAACAGAAACGGTTTTGCTGTATTCATCTTTCAAACGAGCTACCTCAAGGTTCAAGTCCATAAGGCTCAACAAATCGCGAATCGCTTCTGCGCCTGTTTGCGCGCTAAACTCGAGGTCTTCTGGATGCACTTCCCCGTATTGCTCATATTCAAGACCGCTCAACAATGTTTTTCTTGGATACGGAGATTTACCTTGGTTTATGACAATATAACTATCAAAGTAAATAACCCGTTCAAGGTCTTTAACCGGCATATCCATAATCAAGCCTAAATAGCTTGGAATGCCCTTGAGATACCAGATATGACAGACGGGCGCAACCAATTCAATATGCCCCATACGCTCACGACGCACACGAGCCTGAATTACTTCAACACCACATTTTTCACACGTCACACCACGATGCTTCATCCGCTTGTATTTACCACAATTACATTCCCAGTCCTTCACCGGACCAAAAATGCGGGCACAAAAAAGACCATCGCGTTCTGGCTTTAACGTCCTGTAGTTAATCGTTTCGATCTTTTTTACTTCACCGTAGGAAAGTGATCGAATCTTCTCAGGAGAAGCAAGCCCCAATCGTATCACATTGAACTGTGTTACGCTTACATATTCCCTAAACCGCTCCAACATCCGATTATTCACCGACCTTCTCCTTGCCGCTCTTGAACAAATCTACTTGTAACCCCAAGCTTTGTAGCTCTTTAATCAACACATTGAAAGATTCTGGAACGCCAGGATCAGGTACCTCTTCCGAACGAACTATCGCTTCATACACCTTGTGTCTGCCGCCGACATCGTCAGATTTGTACGTTAACATTTCCTGTAATGCATAGGCTGAACCATATGCCTCAAGAGCCCAAACTTCCATTTCTCCCAATCGTTGACCACCCTGTTGCGCCTTACCACCAAGAGGCTGCTGTGTAACTAACGAGTACGGCCCAACGGATCGAGCATGCAATTTATCATCAACCATGTGGTTCAATTTCATCATATAAATTGTGCCCACTGTTACCGGTTGATCAAAATAATCACCGGTACGACCGTCACGCACTTTAAAGATACCACTTTCAGGCAACCCACATTCACGAAGTAATGGCTTTATGTCCCTCTCAAAGGCAGCGCCATCAAATACTGGGGTTGCAAAAAGAACTCCCTCTTTGCCAGTTCTTCTGGCAAGCTCAAGAACTTCCTCTTTACCGTATTCTTTTTCATATGAATTAACAAGTTCTTTGCCATACCACGTTGTTAATACATTTTTTACTTCAGCATATCCTTTGGTTTCCAGAGCTTCCTGTACTTGCTTACCAAGCTCTCGACCCGCAAGACCTAACACTGTTTCCAGAATTTGTCCTACGTTCATACGAGAAGGAACACCCAATGGATTCAAAACAATATCCACAGAAGTACCATTATCCAAATACGGCATGTCTTCGCGAGGAACAATGGTAGAAACAACACCCTTATTACCATGTCGGCCCGCAATTTTATCACCAGCTGAAACCGTACGTTTCATAGCAATATAAACTTTAACCATCTTAATGACACCCGATGGAAGCGGATCACCCTTTTTCAAGTTATTGATACGCTCTTCCTTCAAACCCGTCAAAATGCGCACCTGGTTTTCATAGGAATCTTTTGCTGCTTTTATCTGATCATTTAGATCATTTTCAGCCGCTTTCAAGGTTAGAACAACATCAAATGCCAGTTGCTTAATTTTTTCTGCCTCAAAAGTGCCCGTTTTACCCAAGGCTGTCTTGAGAGCACCAGCTTTAGCCTTCTTACCATGCAATAGATTAGCCAAAGATTCAATGACCATAGTTTGTAAGAATTCAGCATGCTGGGTGAAGTCACGTTCAAGCTTTTCTACTTGCTTGGTTACCTCTTCTTTGTAGCGTTTATCTTTACGAACACCACTTCTGGAGAATATTTTTACATCAGTGACAGTACCCTGCACCCCAGGTGGAACACGTAATGAAGTATCACGCACCTCACGAGATTTCTCACCAAAAATGGCCCGCAACAATTTTTCTTCGGGAGAGTACTGGATATCTCCCTTTAAGGTAACCTTGCCAACAAGAATATCTCCCGGTTTTACCCGCGTACCAATTCTGACGATTCCGTCTTCATCCAAGCCTTCCAGAGCAACGTCGCTGACATTAGGAATATCACGCGTAATTTCCTCGGGTCCAAGCTTAGTATCTCGTGCATCGACAATATACTCATCAATATGCACCGATGTTAACATATCGTCTGCAACCAATCGCTTGCTTAAAACAACGGCATCCTCAAAGTTGTAACCGTGCCATGGCATGAAAGCAACCAAAAGATTTACGCCTAAGGCGAGTTCACCGGTATTGACGGCTTGACCATCGGTAAGTACATCGCCAACTTTTACTTGGTCACCACGCTTAACAATTGGCGTATGATGTATCCAGGTACTGTAACTTGAACGACAGAACTTCTTCAAGTGGTAGGTATCTATACCGTTGAACATCCAATCTTCAAGTGTTTTAAACGATTCTACAGGAACCTGCACAATTACTTTTTCAGCAGAAGCAAACAAAACGGTGCCTGCTCGTTTAGCGGTAATAACCGCCCCAGACGCTTTAGCGATCTCTCGCTCCATACCCGTACCGACAATCGGCGCTTCTGTTTTTATCAAGGGCACCGCTTGACGTTGCATGTTAGCACCCATCAAAGCACGCACCGCATCATCATGTTCCAAGAACGGAATAAGTGCCGCCGATACCGAAACAATTTGCTTTGGAGAAAGATCTCGATAGGTAACCTTATCCGGTTCTATATACATAAAGTTACCTTGATGCCGCGCAAATATTTTATCTTCTGCAGATTTTTTGCTTGGCGTCAGATCCTGACTTGCTTGCGCAATATATTGATCCTCTTCTTGGAACGCATCCAAAAAGGTGACTTTATCTTGCAATTTTGACTGTTTAACAGGCAAATATGCCGTTTCAATAAAGCCCAAATCATTAACCATGGCGTATGTTGCCAACGAGGAAATCAGACCAACCGTCTGTCCTTCTGGCGTCTCGATAGGACAAATGCGACCATAGTGTGACTGGTGCACATCGCGAATTTCGAAGGTAGCGCGATCTTTCAAAACACCACCGGGCCCGAGAGCAGATAATCGACGTTTATGAGCAATTTCCGCCAATGGATTAGTTTGATCCATAAATTGAGACAATTGCCCCAAACCAAAAAATTCCCTGATCACCGCGCTCAACGGCTTAACATTTAAAAAGTCCTGCGGCATTAGGGCACCATGCGCCTCTTGAATTCTAAAGCGCTCACGAACAATGCGCTCGATGCGAAGAAAACCGAGATACATTTGGTTGTTTAACAATTCACCGACCAAACGAACCCGACGATTTCCCAAGTGATCGATATCATCAAGCTCGCCCTCACCACGTTCACGTAAATTCACCAAATAGCGAATAGTGGCAATAATATCTTCTTTGGTTAAAACAGCCGTTTTAACATCAACATCAAGGCCAAGTTTCCTATTCATACGAACACGGCCAACCTTGGTCAAATCATAGAATCGGCCATTAAAAAACAAATTCTCAAAACGTTCTTTAATTTCTTTTAATGTCGAGCTATCGCCAGGCCATACCTTGGCATGCACTTCCTTCAATGCCTCTGCCTCTGATGCACAACGATCTTGAGAAAGAGTCATAGCAATTACTGGTTGGAAAACATATCCTGTTGACTGTACAACCTTGAAAACACCCTTTTTAAGTCGCTTTATTGAAGCCAGATGTTCTTGCGAAAACAAGGAACCCTGCTCAACGAGCACTTCACCTGTCTGAGCATCAATCACATCTTCAACAACCATACGATTAAGCAAATGGGAAGAAGCAAGGGCTAGTTTTTTTATTCCAGCCTTTTCAAGGCGCTCAAGCATATCAAGAGTGACCCGCTGCCCAACAAACAACTTTTCCTGTTTTTCAGGAAGCATACCCTTTTCTATGCGCTGCCCCAAGAGACTTTTATCAACAGCTCTAAAGAATTCACCATCTTCGTACGTAATGAGATCAAACGAATAAAACAGTGGTAAAATCTCATTGCGAGCAACCCCCAGAGCCTGAAGAAAGGTCGTAACAAGCAACTTCTTTTTACGATCTATGCGAACATACAAATAATCGTTGCTATCAAACTCAAAATCAAGCCACGAACCTCGCATCGGAATAACACGTGCAAGATAATAAGGTCTACCGCGAAAATCTTTTACCTTTTTACTTTGGGAAAAGACAACACCAGGTGATCGATGCAATTGACTCACAATAACCCGATCGACACCATTTATTAAAAATGTACCGAGATCACCAAGCCTATATCTACCTGCACGCTCATATAAATCCGCCATTACTGGAACATCGGCAAAAAAGATATCCTGTTCTTTTACATCATGAATAACTTTATTGCCCGCATCATCTCGCGTCCAGCTAACCAGTTGCATCTTAACTTTAAGAGGCATCGAAAAAGTTTGTCCACTCGAACGGCATTCATCAACGGTCATCGGAACCTTGACAACTACGCGGGACAAACAGTTAGGACACGTCTTATATTTGGCTGTTTCTTTTTTACAAAAACGGCATGTCATATGCTCATCAAGACGAGAGCAATCTGATTTCTTGCAGGATGTACATCGCCATTGATAACGATTTTCAATACCCGTAAGGTTACCGCACGTACAGGACAAGTGACCAAGCTCATAACTCACGTATTCAAGCGACATCTTGTCTTCATATTCAATGGGAAATATATCACGCAACACTTTTTCAAGCCCGATAAGCTGACGCTCTTCGGGCAAGTAATCAAGCTGCGCAAAATCGTTGAAAGAAATAGACTGGATCTCAATTAAATTGGGAACCGGCACAATATCTTCTATTTTTCCAAACGATTTACGAATAGTATTCTTGCTTCTTTGCAAGGTAGACATTCAGTCGCTCCTCGTTATACCAAAGCTCGCACGATCACGGCATTGTACGCTTTGTATGTTCGTTCACCCCACCAACCCACTTCTCTTTCAATGCCAAGCATTAGGAAAGAGTTACAACAGCTCCAGCGGCTTCAAGAGCCTCTTTAATTTTCTTTGCTTCTTCTTTAGGAGCAGCCTCTGCGACAACAGCTGGCGCTTCTTCGACAGCTTTTTTTGCATCGCTCAGGTTCAACGTGGTGACTTGACGCAAAGCCTTAATAGTCTTAATTTTTTCAGGGCCACTCTTTTCAAGAGTCACTTTGTATTCAGCTTTTTCTTCTGCCGCAGCTTCTTGAGCAGCTGCTGGAGCCGCAGCGCCTGCAGAAACAACCTGCGCAGCTGCAGAAACACCAAATTTCTCTTCTAGTGCTTTGACAAAATCTGCCAACTCAACAAGTGACATGCTACCAATTTCTTCAAGCAGTTTATCGTATGACTTTACCGCCATAGTATTCTCCAAGTGATTGTATTTAAATGACTCTATCTTTACCAATAATACTTTATACAGATTGCTTTTTTCTTATTTCTCTTTCTCGCCGCGAGTACTTACGACATGCAGAACATTAACCATACCTGCTATAGGCGACTTAAGCATACCTGCAAGTTGTGCAAGTAAAACTTCTCGCGATGGCAATGAAGCAATGCGAATAATTTGCGCACTACCTAATACTTGCTTGTCAAAATAACCCGCAACCAACCGCAATGCTTCGTTGTCTTTTGAAAAATCATACAACACCTTTGCTATTGTCGTTGGTTCTTTTTGAGCAAAAACAAGACCGACCTGATCTTTGAAATAATCAGCCATTTGATCAAAGCCATCAATACCGTCCACGGCTCTTTTCATCAGACGAGCTTTAGCGACATGTAAACTGCCGCTATTTTGTCGCAGCTTCCTACGAAGCATTTGAAGCTGATTTACCGTCAACCCACGATAGCCCACCAAAAAGGATGCTTGGCAATCGGAAAAGTTTTCTTTTAAATCTTGAATAACTAATGCTTTCTGTTCACGATTCATGATCTTTTACCTTCGCCAATCAAACCCGTAATACATCTTCAGGACTTACCACAATACCAACACCCATAGTTGAGGAAAGAGTCATCTTCTGAAGATAAACACCTTTAGCTGATGCAGGCTTTGCAGCAACAAGAGCCTTAGTAAATGCCGCCAAGTTTTGAGCGAGCTGATCAGTATCAAAAGAAACTTTTCCTATAGCAAAATGAACAAGTCCTTGCTTATCATTTTTAAAGAAAAGACGACCCCGCTTAAGATCAGCAATCACTGGCGCTACCTCGAAAGTAACTGTACCCAGCTTCTTATTTGGCAATAACCCGCGTGGTCCCAGCTGCTTTGCAACCTTACCAACAAGACCCATCAAATCCGGAGTAGCTATGGCAAAATCAAAATCCATCCAACCGCTAGCTATTTTTTCTATCAAATCATCTGCACCCACAAAATCGGCTCCAGCTTTACGAGCCTCCTCTGCATGATCACCCTTGGCAAAAACAACAACACGAACCTGCTTGCCTCTTCCGTGAGGCAACACGACAGAACCACGAACAGCCTGTTCACCCTTGGATGCATCAATGCCAAGATTGATGTCAACGTCAACCGTTTCATCAAATTTTGCGTACGCCAAGTCTTTAATCAAAGCTAATGCTTTCTTTACAGACATCGGCTGCTCCCCTGCTGGGATCGCTTCTTGAGCTTTTTTGTATTTCTTGCCTTCTTTAGTCATTCCAAATCCTGCTTAATCAACGACCTCAACTCCCATACTACGCGCACTACCAGCAATAATCTTCTTTGCTTGTTCAATATCGGTAGCATTCAAGTCGGAGAGCTTAACCTTAGCTATATCCTCAATATCTTTCCACGTAATACGGCCAACCTTATTAGCCTTTGGGTTCGCAGAACCCTTTGCAAGACTAATCTTTTTTTTGATTAACTCTGATGCGGGAGGCGTCTTGACAACAAAACTGAATGTTTTGTCCTTGTAAACAGTAATAATAACAGGAACCGTTTCACCTTTGCGGCTCGCGGTTAAAGCATTAAACTGCTTACAGAAATCCATAATATTAACTCCATGCTGACCAAGCGAAGAACCAACTGGAGGTGCAGGATTCGCTGAACCACCAGCAATTTGAAGTTTAATATTGGCCTTAATTTCTTTTGCCATGCTAAGAACCTATCGCCTTTATCGTTTAACCTGATCAAAACCTAACTCGACGGGAGTCATTCTTCCAAAGATACTGACCATCACCGTTAATTTCTCCGCTTCCTGATCTATCGACTCTATAATACCAACAAAACCGGCAAAGGGCCCTTCTTTGATATCAACCTCGCTGCCCAAAGAGAATTCACTCTCTTTTGGTGAAGCAACAGCGATTTCGCCTTTGATCTGCGAAAGAATTCTTTCAATTTCTTTTTTACTTAATGGCACCGGCTCAATACCGCCCAAAAAGCGCAATACGCGCGGCGTTGTAGATATGAGACGATGAACCTCAGGAACCAATTCAGCTTCAATTAACAAATAACCAGGAAAAAGCTGTTGATCCTGAGTTTCTACTGCTTCAAAAAACTGCTTCAACTTGGCGGACGGCACGAGCACCTGACCTATCAAGTCTTGGTATCCCTTTTTTACGATATTTTTTTCGATATCAGCCTTAACAGCTTCTTCGTAACCGGCAAATACCTGTACCACATACCATCGCTTCATAGGTTCGCTTTCCCAAAACCCTAAATGCTATAATATTCAAAAATACGATGCACGAGCAATGCAAGGGCACTATCAACAAAGTACAAATACAAGGCGAAGGCCGCCACAAGTACCAATACTATAACTGTCGACCCCACCCATTCATCAAATTTAGGCCAAACAACCTTAGTTAACTCGACCTTAACTTCATTGAAAAACTGTAAAACTTCGTTCATTTTGACCTCTTCTGCCCTGTACCTGGCAGGCCAGGAGGGATTCGAACCCCCAACCCGCAGATTTGGAGTCTGCCGCTCTACCAATTCGAGCTACTGGCCTACACAGCCTATTTTGTTTCTTTGTGCATATGATGCTTGCGGCATCGAGAGCAAAATTTTTTCAATTTTAAAGCTCCAACCGCTCTCTTTTTTGATACGTTTTGCGTGTAATTACGCTCTTTGCACTCTTCGCACACCAGGTGGGTCGTAACCCTATTTTTTGCCATATTAAAACCACGAATTTATCTAATAACACCCGTTAACCGATGAACTCTAAATACCTGGAGCCCGCGACCGGATTTGAACCGGTGACCTCTCCCTTACCAAGGGAGTGCTCTACCGACTGAGCTACGTGGGCCACACTTACATTCTTCTCTACCAATACCTACAGAGTACGGTAAAAAAGAGAAAAAAACAACTTAATTTCGCATAGAAATCGCGCTTTTACTCTTTTTTGGAGCTGGCGGCAGGATTTGAACCCGCGACCTGCTGATTACAAATCAGCTGCTCTACCAACTGAGCTACGCCAGCAATTAATTCAAACACGATTTCTGGAGCGGGAAACGGGGCTCGAACCCGCAACCTACAGCTTGGAAGGCTGTCGCTCTACCAATTGAGCTATTCCCGCTTGTATGCTTTTATAAAAAAATCTTTATTCGAAAATGCCCGTCTACGCCTTTGCGGTAAGTCTACGAAGTTTAGTATGGCTACTTCGGGCAATCTTCGCTTTCAATTTTCTCTCAATGTCAATCATCTAAAAATGGCGTGCCAGACAAAGCTCCGCAGGAGCGAAGACTGGTGGCGAGGGTAGGATTCGAACCTACGAAGGCATAGCCAACGGATTTACAGTCCGTCCCCTTTGGCCGCTCGGGAACCTCGCCAAATATCATAGCTGCAGTCAAAATTTATTATCAACATCACTGTTGTGTGAATAGGATAGTGGTTTTCTGACAGGATTTCAACTTTCTGCGCACTTTTTTTTGCTTTAAAATAAAAAAGCTCTCTTCAAATCCTTTGCTATCACGCGTTTATATGCGCACACAAAAAAACCCGCACAGTTTCCCGTGCGGGTTTTTTATTTTTATATGTCTAATTAAAAGCGGCGTGGTCCACGCATTGGAGGACGACGGTCACCATTTTGTGGGCGTCGTTCTTGTGGATTTGCTTTGTTTACTTTAAGATGACGGCCTTCAAAATCTTTGCCATCAAGTTGTTCAATAGCTTGTTGCGCTTCTTCTTCGCTTCCCATTTCAACAAAAGCAAAGCCTTTTGATGAACCAGTAAATTTATCTTTGATAACTTTTACTGACACTACGGTGCCGAATTGGCTGAAAAGGGTTTCTAATGCTTGTTCGGTTACTGAGTAAGCAAGATTTCCAACGTAAATATTCATTATTCTATTTTCCAAATAAATAAAAAAAAACTATACTATCAAATTAAAACATTCTTTCAGGCACATCGTCTGCCTGCATGGCTTAGCTATATCTTACGCGATTATCCTTCATCTAAAAAACACCCGTTCTGACAATTGAGCAGATATACAGAAGAAAAGAACAAAAAAGGCTTTATAAAAAGGTCTTTTTTACCTTTTTCCAACGGCTATCTGACCCCATTCAGCTTACACACTTTTAGAAATCTTTTCAAGAGCACTTCTGCCAAACAGAAAATCTCAAAGAATATCAATCAGTCAGTAAAAAGCGCCAACAATTCGTATACGCTGTGAAACGACTTTATCAGTACATTCGTACTCTCAACCTTTTGATTGTACGCAACAAAAAGTTGTTTGATGCCAAACTTCTGCGCCTCTTTAACAAAAAAGCTAATCTGATTTATCGGCTTAATTTGTCCCGTCAAGCTGATCTCACCAAGCGCAAGCGACTTTTCTGGTAGTGGCCGCTGGAAATAACTAGACAAAAGCGCAAGCGCAACGCCTAAGTCAGTTGAGCTACTCTTTACACTAAAACCGCCACTAATCTTAAAAAAGACATCCTGCATACTCAGTCTAATTTTTAAATGTTTTTCCAAAATTGCCGCTATAAGCACCACCTGTTTATGATCAAGGCCCGAAACAACCCGCTGAGGAATTCCCAACTTCGATTCGATAGTAAGCGCCTGCAACTCAAGCAATAACGGTCGCGACCCCTCAAGAACACTGACCAATGCGGCGCCAGGAACTGGCGACATCTCATTCAGCAGCTGTTCATTAATATTTGGCACTTCTTGCAACCCATTAACACCCATTTGAAAGAAACCCAACTCATTAATGGTGCCGAACCGGTTTTTAACCGAACGTAACACCCGTGATTGCCACCGATCCTCTCCTTGTAAATAGAGCACCACATCGACCAGATGTTCTAATGTTTTTGGTCCAGCGATAGTCCCCTCTTTATTTATATGGCCACTCACCATAACCGTTATATTCTGCTCTTTTGCCAACCTCATGAGATGAAATCCTGTCTCACGCAGCTGCGCAATGCTGCCGGGGGCTGTCTGCGTTTGAGATACATAACAATTTTGAATAGAGTCTATAATTACCAAATCTGGCTTAGCCTGGCTTGCTGTTTCAAGTATTGTACTCAAATCAGCCTGATCAGAAAAAAGGAGCTGCGCCCCCATGAGACAATCAAGACGCTGCGCACGATCTTTTACCTGCGCTAGCGACTCTTCGGTTGAAAAATAAAAAACCGTATAGCGCTGTGCCAATTGCACACTCAACTGGAGCAACAATGTTGATTTACCAATACCCGGATCCCCGGTAATAATCATAAAGGAGCCGGGCATGATGCCCCCACCAACCACGCGGTCCCATTCGGCTATTCCCGAACAAAGTCGCTCTTTTTGGTGCATAGCAACCGAAGAAAGCGGCGTCATAACGACTGACTTTTGTCCGCCACTCGCTTTTAAGGAGCCAAGGCCTTCCTGCTCTTGCAATTCCACAAAAGAGTTCCATTGGCCACACTCAGGGCAACAGCCCAACCATTTAACCGTTTGATAAGTACACTCAGCGCATTTAAATGCAGTTTTGTTTTTGGCCATCTTTTATCGGCATTGGCAGTTTATCGATACTATAACAATTTCTACAGCGCGCTTGATAGGCCTCTTGCGCACCAACCAAAATAATAGGTTCATCATACTTTGCTGGATTACCATTTACCAACCGTTGGGTAAAGTGTGCTTCTTGCCCGCAAATACTGCATATTGCTTGCAATTTATGCACCGTATCAGCCATAGCAAGCAATATTGGCATTGAACCGAACGGCTCACCGCGAAAATCAAGATCAAGCCCCGCAGCGACAACACGTTTTCCCTCTTCCACATAAGCGCAAATAAGCGGCACTATGTCCGACGGAAAAAATTGCACTTCATCAAAGCCCAGCACGTCGTAAAATCCTTGCTGCACTAATGCCTGTATTTCCTGCACACTGTTTACTGCATGAGCTTCTATCGTAGTCCCGTCATGAGAGGCCACATGTGATACAGCATAACGATTATCAATGCGATGCTTAAAAACAATCACCCGCTGCTTGGCTATTTTCGCTCGACGCATCCGACGAATAAGCTCATCAGACTTGCCCGAAAACATCGGTCCACAAACAACTTCTAAACTTCCTTTATTTTTTTTTTGCATCATATTAGAACTCCCGCAAAAATTTTCAAACCATTTTTGACACAAAAAGATATTTTTTTTACACAAATTCTTTCTCAGTATGCGAAAGAAAAAGTATACTAAAGATGTATCACAATCCTTTCAATTTGCCAAAATTAAGAAAAGAAGTATGCAACTCAGTAAATATCTCACCCAAGCCGGCGTCTGCTCACGCAGAAAAGCAGTAGAACTTATAAAATCAGGCCAAGTAACCGTCAATGGCACACTCGTGACTGAGCCCTGGCATATCGTACTTGATGGCCAAGCAGTTAAGGTTAACAATCGAGTAGTACGACCTGAAAAAAAAATTTACCTCGTTCTTAATAAGCCTAAAGGCTATGTCTGCACCCTTAGCGACGAACACGCACGACAAACCGTACTTGAACTCATTAAACCCCAAATCAAAGAACGACTCTATCCAATCGGCCGCCTCGATTATGATACTACCGGCCTTTTGATCATGACGAATGATGGCGATCTTGCTCAACGGCTCGCCCATCCAAGCTTTCAAGTACAAAAAGTATACACAGCCATCTTAGATCGTCCCCTTACCTCGGAAAATGCGGTTAAACTTCGTAAAGGCGTCCGTCTTCCTGATGGTGTCGTTGCTGTTGACAACGTTCGCTACTCTCCAATCAAAAAAAACGTTTCTATATCCTTGCATAGCGGCAAATATCGCATTATCAAAAGACTTTTTGCACGCCTTGGCTATCATGTACTTGCCCTGGAACGCACGCAGTTCGCGAACTTATCCGTGCGCGGCATGCAACTTGGCTCTTGGCGATTTTTAACAAATACAGAAATTACACGTCTTAAAAAACAGACTCAAAGGTAATCCATGTCCACAACCTATTTACGCATTGAACAATCACTCGGCTTACACGGCCAAACAGACTTGGTCGGCGCTAAAAATGCCGTCTTGGTTATTATAGCGTCACTCATCTTAACAGAAGGAAAATCGGTACTCACCAACGTTCCCTGCTCTGACGATGTTCTACAAATGATCGATTTACTAACCGATCTGGGTGCCCAGATCTCTTTTTGCAAAGAAGAACATCGCCTTGAGGTTGATACGCGCACTCTCATTAAGTGTAAAGTAAAACCTGACATTATGAAAAAAATGCGCGCATCGATATTAGTCATGGGTCCCCTGCTGGTACGTTTTGGCAAAACAGATGTTGCGGCACCGGGTGGTTGCGTCATAGGAACTCGTCCCATAAACTTCCATTTAGAGAATTTCAGAAAAATGGGCGTTCAGCTTGAACAGCAAGGCGACTTTATCTCAGCACAAGCAGACACCCTAAAATCAGGAAAATTAATTCTGGAATATCCAAGCGTCGGGGCAACAGAAAATCTCATGATGGCCGCCACGCTCACCCCCGGCACAACTAAAATTATTAATGCAGCCCTAGAACCAGAAGTTCTCGCCCTTGTCGATGTATTACAAAAAATGGGCGCCAAAATAAAAATCGCACCTCCTGCTTCCATAGAAATTGAAGGCGTTACCAGTTTACAGCCTATTGAGCATTCTATTATTCCTGATCGCCTGGAAACGGGCGCACTACTTTTGGCTGCCGCAATTACGGGAGGCTCTATCTATCTACCTCAAGCTCGCGCAGATATGCTCGACATTTTCTTATTTAAATTGCAGGAAATGGGTCATCTAATACACGTTGGACCACAGGACGTTGGTATAAAATTAACCGCCTGCTCTCGCCCCAAAGCCGTATCAATAAAAACAGCCCCTTATCCTGGATTTCCCACCGATTTGCAGGCTCCTATGATGGCAGCTCAATGTTTAGCCGAAGGAACCAGCATCGTAGAGGAAACTGTTTTTGAAAATAGATTGCTTCATATTGGCGAGCTACAAAAAATGGGTGCGCAAATTAAAGTGGACCACAACAAAGCCACAATCACCGGCGTAGAAGAACTCTATGGCACCCAAGTTATCGCAACAGACATTCGTGCGTCATGCGCACTGGTACTTGCTGGCATGGCTGCCAAGGGAACAACCCTTATGACCGGCATCCATCATTTTAGACGAGGCTACGAAGCTCTGGAAAAGAAATTGATCTTGCTTGGCGCATCCATTCAGCAACAGGAAACCTGCGATGTGCTTGCTCCTGAAACAATACTCCTGGATCAAAAAGAAAAAAGCGCTTTTTAGGAAATTTAAATATAATCGCTAGTAAAAACAGTACAAGGCTCCTACAAAATGAGAGCCTTGTACTGCAATATTTTGAAAAGAATCAATGGTATGAAAATAAAACACATTCTGTGCGCACTGCTCATATCTTATTACCCTATTTGCTCCAGTGCAATTCCAACAGCAGCATTAGAAACTGATCGGTTGTTCTTGAGACAAGTACAAATAACAGATGCTCATGAGATAGCAAAAATTGCATTAAACCAAGAAGTAAGAAAAAAAACCGGCTTATTTCCACAATTAACCTCCTTGGATGACGTTGTAAATTTTGTCCAAATCTATCTTGTTGGTAATGAAAACCTCAGCAAAGCCCCACGCTATCCTAACACCTGGGTCATGGTAGAAAAGATTTCTGGCAACATACTAGGACTTGTTCTTTTTGTAGCATATCTTGAGCGACATCAACGAGCTGAAATTGCCTACGCCGTTGTTCCTGATTATTGGAATAATGGGTATGCAACTGAAGCATGTCAAGCCGTCATTCGCTTTGCCTTCAGCCAGGGTGTTTTCCGCATTTACGCCACCGTCGATCCTGAAAACGGAGCCAGCGAACGGGTATTACAAAAAGCACACATGTCCTTTGAAGGACTTTTACATGCTTACATGATTGTTAATGGGCTGCACGTAGATAGAAAAATGTATGCTATAATAGCTAACACGTAAAATCTAATACCTATTCAGACTGGAAACTACCGGCAAGCTCAGCAAGCTCTTTAGTAATTTTTGCTTGACGCAGTTTATTATAACTAATTTTAGTTGTTTCAAGCAAATTGTCTGCATTACGGGTTGCCGTGTCCATAGATAAAAAGCGCGCCGCATGCTCCGCTAGCAAAGACTGAAAAAGCAAATACTGAAGACTTACTTCAAAATAATGCTGTGAGAGCGCTGAAATAACATCGTTTGGTGCTTGCTCCCAAATATATTCTTCTTGAAGCTTTTCCTCTGATCCTTTTTTTGCGGTACTCGTAGCCGCAAATTCCTCTTGCAAAGGCAATAACACCGTCTCCATAGGCTTTTGCATAAAAAAACCACGTAACACATTACTAAAAACAATAACCGATGTATATGGTTCTTTTTGCTGCAAAATCATATCCGTGAGCTTACGCGCCAGAACTAAATGGTTATTAATAGTCAGCGTATCATAAAGAGCAACGGTACTTCCCCCGTGCGCATGCGTCTGAATATAGTCAACCGCTTTCTTACCAATAGCAATAAAAAACGGTTTCTTTTCTGGCGATTGCGCCATGCTTTTTTCAAAAAAAGCGAAAAGCGAAGAATTAAAAATACCACATAGTCCTTTTTGCGAACCAATCAAAATTACCAGTGGCCGATCATTTCCTTTACCTGAGGCGTCTGATTCCTTATAAGAAGAGGCAATACCTGCCGCCATAACTTTTTTAAAAAGATCATGCACCGATCCTTTATACAACATCAATGCATCATGACGCCCCTTTAACTGCGTATGACTCGACATAGAAATGAGCCGCATAGCATGAGTTACTTTTTTGGTTGTTTCAATGGCTCGTATCCGATGGCGCAATTTAATCAGCAGTGACATGTCTTATGCCTTCACTATCGATTTTAAAGTACATTTTCTATACAATCTCATTTTTTATAGCAGCAAACTACTCATACTTCTAACGTATCCCGTCTTTGCTTCTTTTTCAATTGTTTTTCGTTTAAAAACAGGCAAAATTATGGTTTTCTTTACTTTTACCTCAACACTCTTTACGTTTTTTAAAGAGACCCATAAGTTAGGAACAAAAATGATTATCGTCATCGATGGCTACAATGTTCTCAAACAAAACCTCAAACAGACCCACATTACCGATCAGGCAAAGCAACACTTTTTTGTCCAGCTCAATAATTACAGCAATGCTAAAGGACACGCAATTGTAGTCGTCTTTGATGGTGGTCCCTACTGGGGAACCGATACAGAAAAAATAGGGGGCATCACCGTTGTCCATTCGGGAAGCAAAGAAAGCGCTGATGACTACATCATGCGCTATTTAGACACCCATAAAGGCAAAGAACTTTTGCTCATCTCCACAGATCGCTTACTCTGCCGACATGCCTGGGATCTCAGTATAGAATCAATAGACGCGATTGATTTTTACCAACTATTACAAGAAGAAACAACCCAAAAACCCGCACAACCCAAAAATAATCAGGGTGTTATTAAACTAACTAAGAAAAATCAACCTGAACTGGATAAACTCATGCATGAAGCAAGCAAGCAAATGCCCCCCAAAAAAAACGTTACGGCTGACGATGCACGATCGACCCAACGCCCAAGCAAAGTCCTCTCAAAAAAAGAACGCCGCATGCTCAAAAAAATTAAAAAATTATAAGCCTACTCTGGTCAACGGAAAGCGCTATGAAAACAGAAAAAATACTATTTTCACTCGAAGAAGTAGGTCTTATTGCAAAAAAGATACAAGAGGAACTTGCCAGTTGTGCTGTCATAACCTTTGATGGTCCTTTAGGTGCAGGCAAAACAACCCTCGTTAGAACGCTGCTCATGCAGCTTGGTGTACAAGGAACAATCACCAGCCCAACCTTTAACTATCTTAATCAATACGAAAACAAACAAGGTCAAACGTTTTATCATTTTGATTGCTACCGACTTACTTCGTTAAATGATTTTTTAGAGGCCGGATTTGACGAGTATCTCTACCAACCCAACAGTTGGACATTTATCGAATGGCCAGAAATAGTGCGTCCGCTCTTAACACATAATGTATGTAACGTCTGGCTCGATTATTATGAGAACAAACGCAGTATTTCATGGGAAACAATTGGAGATGCAGACTAACACCAGTTATTGAGCCTCATCCTGCTACGCACACCTTATCTTGAAAATATCATCTTAAAAAGAGCAGAGTATCACCAATAGCGGCAATACTCTGCAAACTCAATAGTCACATTCAGAAAAATAATTATTGCAAAACGCCTTCTTCGCGAAGCAGGTCAAGCGCAATATTAAGCGTACTTATTCCTGGTTCAAGCTTGAATGGACGTTCAAGAGAACCGTCATCGTGCTTAATAACCTTTACTTGCAAATTTCTAAATCTGTTTGTTTGCTCAAGCTTGGTTAATTCAGGAAAGTGCGTTGCCAATAATACGAGACTGTTATCTGAAGAGGCAAGCTGCTCAGAAAACTTATATGAAGCTTCAGCTCCCGCCTTTGGCTCAGTGCCATTGAATGCTTCATCCATAGCTGTACAGCTAAACTCATTGGCTTTTAAGGTGCGCACCCCGGTAATCAATTCTTTTGCCTTAAGAACTTCCGCTTTAAATAACGATGTGCCTGCAGCAATATCATCGGTTATATTTAAGTGACAATTTAATTTTGCAAATGGCGTCATCGTTAACTCTTGCACCGGCGCTATGCCAAATGACTGCGCTAGAACAAGTGCCAATAAAACACCTTTAATAACGGTTGATTTACCACCAGTATTTGGACCGGTAATAACAACATTTCCCGGTTGATTATCTATACCAAGCGTTATATTGTTTGGCACCACAACATCAGGGGAAATGAATGGGTTCCAGAAGTTGACCGCTTGAACCATCGGTTTTTCACGTTCTACAAAATGTACAAATGAATAGCCCACACGCTTGCGCTCATGCTCTTTCACCAACTTCGCCATCGACAGATAGGCATCCAGTTCACCAGCAGCCTCCAGAGACTGAATAAACTCATCCTTCACGTCCTGCATCACCTTATAGCTTGCCAACACGCGACCGGTAACGGAGAAAAACGAAGGCTTACCCGTAAAAGTGTTATGATCTAACATGCCCAACAATTTATTAAATTGAGCACTATTTTTTGACGATCCTTGTAATTGTGCAAGAGATTCAAGTACCATGATACCGTCAAGTTGCTCATTGGCACGAGCAAGCGCATAACTTTTTTTCATGCCTCGGATCGCACCTGCAACCCCAATCATCTTATCCTGAACATAGGTTGAAATCTGATTTTTTTTCTTTTCATCGCATAAAAAGCTATATATACCCCAAGCCTTATAGGCAGCATATATCGCCGCCATACCAACAATACCCATTTTTATATTAGCAGAAGACAATCGTAAATTTTTTTCAGGAACATAGCCAATAACCCTCCAATAATCTCTTAAAGATATTGGGTCCAGCTCCGTCGATTCCAATTCACCTAAATATACTTTTCTACACTTGTTTATAAAATCGCGCTCAGAATTCACACCCTTACTCGCGCGTAAGCGAGGACTAAAAATACCCTTTACCATTGAATAGGACTTCTTAAGCTCTTGCGCATATGCCTGCTTAAAGGTCAACTGACTATCGGAGTGGCTCATGTTGTTGAAAGCCTCAGACAAAGGCATGGTTGCAACCATATAAGGCTCAAGATAAATTGGTAAATTAAACAAGCTTGCAAGTCTAGTTCTTGCTTCTAATGCACAAGCGCTATCATTGAGCCAATTAAATCCCCAAGTACTAAAATATACCTGATTCAATAAATATTTATTCGCTTGTCCCTCTTCCTCCCAAAAACCAAACAAATGCGCTTGTGCGGTTTTGATCTCATCCAATGCAACATCAAGTTGCTTAAATAACTGTTCATTCGTAACCAGTTCTTGAATAATAGCTTGCCGCCTTTTAAGCTCTTGCATATCCGCGGTTGGCGTTACAAGCATCCGGACAAGAACAGCCTCACCAAAAACTGTTTTGGTCCTATTAATAGTGGAAAAAAGACTTACTTGGGAATTTTCCTGCCCCGCTAATAATTCCATCTTTTTAACAAAAGAAAGATCGATCACCCCTTCCAACTTGGCATCTTTATGGATAGAACCTCGCACCAAAGCATTAAGGGCTAAATGACGCTGCTGCGCCGGAGAAAGTTCTTGCTTGCGCAGTTCTATCTTCTCACCTTTTTTAAGCAACTCGTCAACCGAGGGCCCCACATTTTGAGGTTCAACTACATTAAAAGATTTCAAATACAGGTTAGCTACATCAGCATAGAGACTTGCTTTCTGCACAGAGGCAGGCACTTCTTGGGTTACCGGTTGATTTTGAGCAAATAGCGGTACAAAACAAGAAAAAATCGGCCCCCATACAATGACAAATGCCGCTCTCTTTTTTAAACGAAAAAAAAGACTGTTCATTAAACCCCTAATCAATAAAAGTAAACTATTGTTTCATATTCCTAAATGATTATGGCTAAAAAAATCATTATATCAAGAAATATTTTAAGTATAAAATTGATTGACAATCCCAACTTATAACCTTACCATTAAACTTTAACTAAAAAGATCGATATAACGAAGGAAAGCAATGAAAATACATATAAAAACAACCCTTATTCTCGCTCTAGGGCAAGCGTACATTCTCCATTCCACTCCGCCAGAAATAAAAAGCAAAACCCCGCTAGCAGCCGTTGTTATGGGTAACCAAAATAATACATGCCTTGAAAAAAAGAACATAGACCAAAAAAAAACCTACACTAGCAACACAAGCCCCCTTGAAGTCTGTTGTTTGTTTTCATTGCCATTGTTTACCGGCATTGCCATGCGAATACTACAATCGCGAGAAAAACAAGCCTAATTTTGTCTGCTAAAGAAACACAGCAGCTCACAAAGCATTCGCGAGCATATATGCACAAAAACAGACTGATGCTGGTCAAAACATTTTCGCTAATTTATAATTCATAATTGAAAATATTGATTAGCTTGGAGGTCAACGAGTACTCTGAAATTAGAACAGGAAATCTATTTTTTAGGGGGACTCTATGCACGCTAATTATATCGTCTTTTCCATGCTTATTTTCATGCCGCCACTCAGCGCCATGCAGCCAAAAGTGTCATCTCAACGACAACTACAAGAAGTGGCAATCAGCGAAAAACAACCCGAATCTCGGACATTGGCGACTATTGCATCTGACAGCGACATAGATTCTGATAAATCTTCTACTTCTTCTACAGAAACTCCTCCCCCACTACCATCTGATCCCGAGGACACAGACGCCCCCTCCGTCGCTACCACATTAGCAACAGAAATCGCCGCAAAACAAAAACTTGCACAAGAAAATAGTCGGCTAAAAAAAGAAATAGAAAAACTCACTAATAAAACAGAAAAACCAATATCCTTAACTGAGCAAAATAATAATCCTAATAAAGATGCGCAAGTACTCAGCGCTGGTGCACAAGGAGAAAGTGCGCTGGAAGTTGAATGTTGCGCCTGTGGAAAATGTAAAGAGAGCTGCAAATGCAACGCTACCGCAGCCTATGGGGCAACGGGAGTAGTAGGATTTAGTGCTGGAGCAGGATTAGCTCAAGCTGGCGTTATCTCTTGCTGCGTTCTTCTCTAGCAATGACTCATTTTAGTTTATCATATTCCTCGTTTTAGTGAGCACGTTATCTGCACTGCACTAACAACATGCATGACGCATATCTTACAAAAAGAAAAAAGCCTCGAAGAAAAAACTTCGAGGCTTTTTAAAATTCTTACTGTTCGCTTATTGCTTGATAGCACCACCAACAATGGCTCCCGCTATACGAGCATCACCTTTGAGTATAACTTCACCACTGCCGGCTTGGAAAGTAACATCTCCTTCTATCTGAGTATTATTCAACTCAAGTATCTGAGGTTTTTTATAACCTTCAACTTTTTTTACCGTAATAGTCTTAATCTTACAAGCATCCATCATCGCCGTTTGGGCTACCAGATAAAGATCTTGAATAGAACAACCCTTTGCATCAAGCATGCCCGTTATTTGTGCGATTTCTATCGTCGCTTGCTCAAGCTTGGCATTGCCCACAACCTGCAAGTTTTTGGCTATTAATTTTTTTGCAGTCAACATACCGGTGATAGTTGCATCAGCGATAATTTGTACATTTTCAAGTTCAGCGTCACCCATAACTTGCAAATTCTCAAACGTCTTATCATTCAGTTTAGCAAAGCCCTCAAACGAAGCCGATTGAGCTTCAACAGCAGTCGTTATTACGCCTTCATCTGTTTTTTTATACCGATTATAAACGACAAAACCAACAACACCTACCGCAACCGCTGCAATAATTAACCCTCTTTTCATCGACATCCTTTCAATAACATTCTTACATAAGGAGTGCGACCATATTAACCAAATAGTGCACTTTTCACAAGCTTTTTAGCACTTATAAGTTTCCTGTATTTAAACAGTCCGTACGATAAAAGAAGAAACAAATACTCTTTTTTTTAGATAAGCACCATCAGAAATTTTTCACCGCTAGCATGATGAATAAACATACGCAAAAAGGCCCCGACAAATTCGGAGCCTTTTTATAATTAACCTGACGGTACCTACTTTTCCAGTCCGTCTCCAGACAAGTATCCTCAGCGCTACAGCCTTAACTGCCGTATTCGGAATGGGAACGGGTGTTTCCCTGCAGCTATGCCCGTCAGAACTTTTCAAAAATTTTTCTTAGATCAGAAGAGATATAAAAAGGCCCCGACAAATTCGGAGCCTTTTTATAATTAACCTGGCGGTACCTACTTTTCCAGTCCGTCTCCAGACAAGTATCCTCAGCGCTACAGCCTTAACTGCCGTATTCGGAATGGGAACGGGTGTTTCCCTGCAGCTATACCCGCCAGAACTTTTCAAAAATTTTTCTTGTGATCGAAATATTTGTAAGTATAAAGTTTTTAACCAAGTTAAGTAGCTGTTCGAAGTTCTGTGATTAAAACTTTCGATCTATTAGTACTGGTTAGCTGAACACTTTGCAGTGCTTACACACCCAGCCTATCAACCTTGTAGTCTTCAAGGGATCTTAATGTCTGGAATTTCTTCCAGACGGGGTATCTAATCTTGAGACGAGTTTCCCACTTAGATGCTTTCAGCGGTTATCTCTTATAAGCTTGGCTACCCAGCGTTGCCCTTGGGGGACAACTGGAACACCAGAGGCTTACCCATCCCGGTCCTCTCGTACTAGGGACAGCCTCTCTCAAATACCCTACGCCCACGAAGGATAAGGACCGAACTGTCTTACGACGTTCTGAACCCAGCTCGCGTACCACTTTAATTGGCGAACAGCCAAACCCTTGGGACCTTCTTCAGCCCCAGGATGTGATGAGCCGACATCGAGGTGCCAAACCTCCTCGTCGATGTGGACTCTCAGAGGAGATCAGCCTGTTATCCCCGGCGTACCTTTTATCCGTTTAGCAATGGCCCTTCCATACAGAACCACTGGATCACTAAGTCCTGCTTTCGCATCTGCTCGACCTGTATGTCTCGCAGTTAAGCTCCCTTGTGCCTTTACGCTCAAAAGACGATTTCTATTCGTCATGAGGGAACCTTTGAACGCCTCCGTTACATTTTGGGAGGCGACCACCCCAGTCAAACTACCCACCAGACACGGTTCTCCGCCCGGATTACGGGTCGAAGTTAGGTTCTCAAACTAATAGGGGCGGTATTTCAAGGTTGACTCCACCACAGCTAACGCCGTGGCTTCAACGTCTCCCGCCTATCCTACACAAATCAATCCAAAAACCAATGTCAAGTTATAGTAAAGGTGCACGGGGTCTTTCCGTCCTTTCGCGGGTAACCGGCATTTTCACCGGTACTACAAATTCACTGAGTCTATCATTAAGACAGCGCCCAACTCGTTACGCCATTCATGCGGGTCAGAACTTACCTGACAAGGGACTTCGCTACCTTAGGACCGTTATAGTTACGGCCGCCGTTTACCGGGGCTTCAATTCAGAACTTTGCCCTTGCGGACTGATCCCTCCTATTAACCTTCCGGCACTGGGCAGGCGTCAGACTGTATACTTCCTCTTACGAGTTCGCACAGCCCTGTGTTTTTGTTAAACAGTCGGTTGGGCCAATTTATTGAAACCTGCTGGATGCTTCCTAAAGTAAACTTTAGTAACATCGCAGGCACCCCTTCTCCCGAAGTTACGGGGCTATTTTGCCGAGTTCCTTAATGATAGTTATCTCAACGCCTGAGCATTTTCAGCCCGTCTACCTGTGTCGGTTTGCGGTACGATCACCTTATAACTCGCTAGAAGTTTTTCTAGTCAGTGTGGGATCAGTCGAACATACCTCTTCCTAAAAATTGATATGCTCATCACATTTTGAGGATAGCAGCTCCACGGATTTACCTATGAAGCTCCTCTACATGCTTAACTTGACATCCATACGTCAAGTCGACCTACCCTACTGCGTCACTCCTTCGCTCAAACGTTACTCGGTGGTGCAGGAATATTTAACCTGCTTTTCCATCGCCTACTCCAACTGGCCTCGGCTTAGGGATCGACTAACCCTGAGTGGATGAACCGCTCTCTCGGAAACCTTAGACTTACGGCGAACAGGAATCTCACCTGTTTTTTCGTTACTTATACCAACATGCTCACTTCCTTGATCTCATAACCTGTCCTTACGGTCAAGCTTGTATCTATCAAGGAACGCTCCCCTACCTCTACGTCAAAAATAAATTTTTGTCGTAAACCATAGCTTCGGCAATCTGCTTAGCCCCGTTCGTTCTTAAGCGCAAAAACACTTGACCAGTGAGCTATTACGCTTTCTTTAAAGGATGGCTGCTTCTAAGCCAACCTCCTGGCTGTTTATGCGTTTTCACTTCTTTTACCACTGAGCAGATATTTAGGGGCCTTAGCTGATGGTCTGGGCTGTTTCCCTCTCGACTATGAAGCTTATCCCCCACAGTCTGTCTCCAGTCTTCTAACGTTACGGCATTCGGAGTTAGTAGAGATCCGGTAAGCTTGCGCTCCCAAAATCCTAACTGTGCTCTACCGCCATAACGAATCCAACAAGACTATACCTAAATATATTTCGGGGAGAACCAGCTATTTCCTAGTTTGATTAGCCTTTCACTCCTATCCACACCTCATCCGAGTAGTTTTCAACCCACACCGGTTCGGACCTCCATCCCATGTAACTGGGATTTCATCCTAGACATGGATAGCTCACTAGGTTTCGGGTCTACCACACGTTACTATTCGCCCTATTCAGACTCGCTTTCGCTACGGCTCCGCTCTTTCAAAGCTTAACCTTGCAACGTACGGTAACTCGTTGGCTCATTATGCAAAAGGTACGTGGTCGCGCGTACGTATACATCGCTTCCACCGCTTGTAAACATTTGGTTTCAGTTTCTATTTCACTCCCCTCCCGGGGTTCTTTTCACCTTTCCCTCACGGTACTAGTTCACTATCGGTCATCAAGGAGTATTTAGCCTTACCCGATGGTCCGGGCAGATTCCCACAGAATTTCACGTGCTCTATGGTACTTGGGAACACGAGCTATTACATTGTTTCAAGTTTTTATCTACGCGGCTTTCACGCTCTTTGGCTGTTCCTTCCATAACAATTCAACTAACTTGAACAGATATAACATCGAGACTGTAATCTCAAAACGCTCACGTCCCGCTACACCTATGCTACAACGCTTACAGGCTATTACATAACATAGGTTTAGGCTGATCCCAGTTCGCTCACCACTACTTAGGGAATCACGTTGTTTTCTTTTCCTAGCGCTACTTAGATGGTTCAGTTCACGCCGTTACTTTCTTTACCCTATATATTCAGGCAAAGATGTCCCAGGTTTACCAGGACAGGTTTCCCCATTCGGAAATCTCCGGATCAAAGCTTGATTGACAGCTCCCCGAAGCTTTTGGCAGTCTTCCGCCTCCTTCATAATCTCTTGATGCCAAGGCATCCACCAAATGCTCTTTCTAATTAATCACAAATTTTACTGGCTACCCTTGGTCGTTAAAAATAACTTACAAATATTTCAAAGATCACAAGAATTTTTTATCACTACTCTTTTTTAAATAGCTTATACATAAAAAGTCTCTATTAGCCAATCGCTCTAAATATTGGTGGAGATGAGCGGAATCGGACCGCTGACCTTCCGCTTGCAAAGCGGACGCTCTACCAACTGAGCTACATCCCCAAACAAACCCTATCCCTAGACCCACAATTACTGGTGGGCCTAAGTCGACTCGAACGACTGACCTCCCCGTTATCAGCGGGGTGCTCTAACCAACTGAGCTATAGGCCCAGAGTTTATTAAGAGCACCCACCATCTTAAGATAGTTCCATTGAATTCACACCTAAATATATATAAAAGCTTGTTACAGCTTTTGAATCTCCCTCGAAAGGAGGTGATCCAGCCGCAGGTTCTCCTACGGCTACCTTGTTACGACTTCACCCCAATCACTCCCCATACCTTAGGCGCTCGCATCCCTTACGGGTTAGCTAAGGCGACTTTGGGTACAAAGAACTTTCGTGGTGTGACGGGCGGTGTGTACAAGGTCCGAGAACGTATTCACCGCGTCGTTGCTGATACGCGATTACTAGCGATTTCAACTTCATGGGGTCGAGTTGCAGACCCCAATCCGAACTTAGACCAGTTTTTAGGATTAGCTTGCCCTCGCGGGTTTGCAGCCCTCTGTACTGGCCATTGTAACACGTGTGTAGCCCTAGACATAAGGACCATGATGACTTGACGTCGTTCCCACCTTCCTCCTGGTTTCCCAGGCAGTCCCACCAGAGTGCCTTACTTAAAAATGGCAACTGGCAGTAGGAGTTGCGCTCGTTAGAGGACTTAACCCAACATCTCACGACACGAGCTGACGACAGCCATGCAGCACCTGTGCATCTGTCCTAATCAAAGACTAGGAAAACCGTATCTCTACAGCGGTCAAATGCATGTCAAGCCTAGGTAAGGTTCCTCGCGTAGTGTCGAATTAAACCACATGTTCCACCGCTTGTGCGGACCCCCGTCAATTCCTTTAAGTTTTAGCCTTGCGGCCGTATTCCCCAGGCGAACCACTTAACGCGTTAGCTACGACACCAACCCTGTAAAACAGGGCTAACGTCTAGTGGTCATCGTTTACGGCGTGGACTACCAGGGTATCTAATCCTGTTTGCTCCCCACGCTTTCGTGCATCAACGTCAGGTATGGACCAAGAAGCTGCCTTCGCCATTGGTGTTCCTCTCGAGATCCACGCATTTTACCGCTACTCCGAGAATTCCACTTCTCTCTTCCACCCTCTAGTGCGCCAGTTTCCGCCGCATACCTCCGGTTAGGCCGGAGAATTTAACAACAGACTTAACACACCGTCTACGCACCCTTTACGCCCAATGATTCCGAATAACGCTTGCACCTCTCGTATTACCGCGGCTGCTGGCACGAGATTAGCCAGTGCTTTCTCTAATGGTACCGTCATCCCCTATCTCTATTAAAGATAAGGATTTCTTCCCACTTAACAGAAGTTTACAACCCGAAGGCCTTCATCCTCCACGCGGCGTCGCTGCGTCAGGCTTTCGCCCATTGCGCAAGATTCCTCACTGCTGCCTCCCGTAGGAGTCTGGACCGTATCTCAGTTCCAATCTGGCCGAACACCCTCTCAGGCCGGCTACCCGTCATCGCCTTGGTGGGCCTTTACCCCACCAACTAGCTGATAGGCCGCAAGCTCATCCTTTAGCGGCAGCTAGAGGCCACCTTTCTCCCCGAAGGGACGTATGCAGTATTAACCTCGATTTCTCGAGGGTATTCTTCACTAAAGGGCAGATTCTCACGTGTTACTCAACCGTCCGCCGCTGTACTCATCCCCGAAGGGACTTTCTCGCTCGACTTGCATGTGTTAGGCACGCCGCCAGCGTTTATTCTGAGCCAGGATCAAACTCTCCATCACAAAATGTATTTGACGGAACTACCTTAAGATGGTAGGTAATTTTTAGGAATTGCTTTTAGACTTTCTATGTATTTCAAAGAATCTTTTTTTCGTTCCTTCGTCCGCTTTGTTTTGTCCTGCTAGACGAAGTGTTTTAAATTATACTAGTAAAAAGACTTCTGTCAAACTTTTTTAAAATTTTCTTTTTAATTTCTTAAAAAGTTTTTTCAAATTTCTCGAATCAGCTGTCAATTCATTCGTACATGCAACAAATGTATATCAAAGCTAAAGACCTTGCAAGTTTTTTTTTACAAAATCTTTTTGCGCCGGGCTTTTTTACCAATTCAACGCCTTTTTAATCAGCACCTCAAAGTCGCTTATCGCCGACCCAATGCTGTCATTCAGCACATAGTGTTCATAAAATGGCGCTCGTTGCTCTTGTTGAATTTCTTCGCATGCCAGAGCTAGTCTACGAACTATTTGCTCCGCCGAATCGGTTCCACGGCCCAACAATCGCGCCCGCAGCACCTCGATATCCTTAGTATATATCCATATCAAGACCGCCTGAGCATAGGCCTCTTTAACCTGTCGCGCTCCCGCTCTATCTAAAATTAAAATACGCGACAATCCTTGAGCCACCTCATCCAGCACATGGCGAGGCGAACCATAATAATGGCCGTACGCGCCACTCCACTCCAAGAAAAAGTTTCCGGCTATCTTGGCCTCAAATTCTTCATTAGTAATAAAATGATAATCAATCCCCTGACGACCCTCTCCCGAACGGGCGGGTTTAGTAGTATACGTGACTACTCGCTCCAAGGGGCAGGAGTCTCCCATGCGCCGCACCACTTCATTTACTAAGGTTGTTTTCCCGGCGCCCGACGGAGCCGAGACCACAAACAATCTGCCCTGAGTACTCTTCTTAATATATAAAGAATCATCCATAGCCAAATTCCCCAATTCTATACTCGCGTCACTAGTAACTCTCTTTCATTTTACCACAGGTTTAGTTTATTTTATTTCTCTGGATACGAGAAAGGGCGTATCCCTACTGAAAGCCTGAACCAACAATGATTACAGGGGGCATACCAAGAAACAGGGTGGTTTAGGCACTTAATTAATGCTATAGTAACAGTGAAAACTAACCATATTATAGGAATATTTATGCTTATTGATGACTTACAGGAAAGTTTAAAATCCCTGCAGCCTGATATCGACACTATAAAGGCCTACTGGCAAAATGCCGGCCTTGAACAACTCTTTCAAAAACTTTCCACCCAAAGCACCCAAGAAAATTTTTGGAAAGACCCTAACCAAACAGACGTTCTCAAACAATTGCAACGCGTACGCACACAACGCGATCACTATCAACTCATTATGGCCAATCAAGCTGAACTCCCAGACATGCTCGAGCTCTTTAAAGATGATGAGCACGAGCTAAAGAAGCTCGAAACTGAAGTCAACGCACTATGCAAAGCAGTAACAGAATTCAAAGTCTCTCTTCTTATGAATGAACCGCAAGATGCCAGCAATTGCTTTTTCAGCATCAACTCCGGCGCTGGCGGCACTGAATCACAAGATTGGGCCAGCATGTTGCTCCGCATGTATTTACGTTTTTGTGAACGAGAAAAGCTTCCTGTCGAAGTCATCGACTTTCAACCCGGAGAAGAAGCAGGCATTAAATCAGCAACACTTTTTGTCCGTGGCAAAAATCCTTATGGTTTGCTCAAGGGAGAACAGGGCATCCATCGCCTTGTTCGCATCTCTCCCTACGATTCAAATAAACGGCGCCACACTTCGTTTGCAGCCGCTACCGCGGTGCCCGAAATCCCCGACATTGAAATTGTCATTGAACCAAACGATCTACGCATCGATACGTATCGCTCTGGTGGCGCTGGCGGCCAGCACGTAAACAAAACCGAATCGGCCATACGCATCACCCACATCCCCACAAACACGGTAACACAATGCCAAAGCGAGCGATCTCAAGCACAAAATAAAGAAACCGCCATGAAAATGCTCAAGGCAAAATTGGCACAAAAAATGAAAGAAGAACAAGAAGCAAAGACTGCATCAGTTGAAAAAAAGAAAATCGAATGGGGATCACAAATTCGTTCATACGTCTTGCATCCCTATAAGATGGTAAAAGATCACCGCACAGAGCAAGAATCACCGCAACCTGATCTGGTGCTGGATGGCGACATCATGGAATTTATTGAAAGTTACTTGGTCTGGAAAAGTAAAGCAACCTAATAAGCCTACCGCTATAGAATACAAGTATTTTGTTTGACTCAAAAAAAGCCCTCGGCAAAAAACGGGGGCTTTTTTATTGATCGATAATGTATAAACTCCCAAACTATTGAAAAAAAAATAAAACAGTTGTTACTGTTATAACTGCGTCATGGTGACGCCCGTTGTTTTCCTCTTTTTACCGGGAGATATCTATGAAAAAATATACGCTTATTGCACTCTCAATGATTCTTGGCGCAGCAAGTGTAGTACGAGCTGATGATATCAGCGCACTCACTCGTTTCATAAAAAATTACTCCGCTGATGTCAAAAGCAATGATACAACACATATCCTAACCATCACCACAAAAAAAATGGCCTCAAATCCGGTATTTTCAAAAGACTACGCTGATCTTTCAAAAGAAGCCTATGTAGCCAAAATAACCAAAAAAGAAACTCCTCATATCATGAAATACGACAAAACAAAAAAACTTATTGGTGGCATGAAGGCATATACCGTAACTATCACTCTCAAACCCGAATCATATATGCAATACAAAACTGCACCAAATAGGTAAGCGCTGCTCCATCGAGCAAAAAGCCTCCAGCAAAAACTGGAGGCTTTTTTATTTAACATCTCAAAAAACTCCATCCCTACTGACAAAATCTTCCACTCACCAAAACAACTAAAAATATCTTCATTTTATTAATTCAAAAAGAAATTACCGATAAATATACAGGTTAACGCAAGCTTTTACCCCCCTTTTGCAAAAAAATAACCATCACGTAAGCTGAAAGTGTTAGTATCGTATAACTCAAATGGAGGCTCTTATGAAAAAGCTGATTATTCCAGCTCTCTTAGTATCGTGTGTGTTTACCGGTTTTGAATTACAAGCACGTCGTTGCCGTTCATGCTCAAGCTGTTCAACATGCTCATGCTGCACCTCATGCTCTAATGGTTCATGCCGCTCAGGAAACTGCAGCACCGGAAATTGCGCACTTCCTAAAAAAGCGATAAGCAAAACCGCAGCTCTTGACGCATTTGTAACAACCTTCAAAACAACTGTCAATGCACAAGACAAAAACAACGCAATCATCTGTGATGTTAAAGTGGCGCTAAATCCTGCGCTCATTCTACCTTTTGAAAAAGCAGCAAAAGAACTCAAAAATCTTGCTTACGTAACGGATGTAAAAATAGAAACACTTCCTGGCGATCAAACACTTGTTGGTGCTCCGGTGCACTATCAAGTAACTATCAAGCTCGCCCCTGAAGTCTATGCTGAATTTAAAAAAGCACACAATCTATAACAAGATTTCAGCTTAGAATGAGCAACAAAAGAGCCCCAGTATTCCCGGGGCTCTTTTTATAAAAGCTACTAAGATCTTCTGGCCCCCCGCCGCGGCGGCGAACGACGATTAGAACGTTGGTTGGTATACATATATCCCTGTGCTGTCGCAATCTGGCTTTGCATTAATGAAGTATTTCCCGATGCCTGTTGCAAAATTATACCGTTATTAATGAAATTAACATTGCCCGAGATAGCACCTATATTCTGTACTCCGGCCGGATCTTTCCAAAAAGTAAAACCGCTTACCGTCAACAGAGAATCGCCTATAAAATTCCAATTTTTATCTTTAAGCACACAAGTAGCTGGACCAGCGACAACAAAGTTTCCCGTCCAGGTCGTAATCGTATCAGCTAATTCAAGTACAACATTGTTTAATACGATCGTGCTCGTAGGAGCCGCGCAGATAATTTTAGTATCACTGAGATTTTTTATATCAACATTTTTTAATACTAAAGAAGAATTGGCTGCAACAGTAATAGTAATCCCTTCAGCGAGCGTTATCCCATTTCCACGGCCATTAATCATAGAATTCCCACTAAAAATAAGACTTGGTGCTTGCCAAACAATATCACTATTTAATACTAATGCTAGATCAGAAAAGTTACATGTGGTTGTCGTGGTATTGACAGGAAAAAGCTCAACCGAGTTTGATAATATGAGTGCATATCCATTCCCGCTTATATGTCCGAGGCTTGCTACTGTTGCTAGATCCTGCAATATCAAATTAGTTTGTAGTTTAAGAGTATGGGGATCATAGGGAGTTCGTCCATCAGAAAAGTCAATAGTACCAGAAACAGGAAATACTGATTGAAAGGTAGCCAGTGAATTCTGAACTCGAAATCCTCCTTGCAAAACATCAAGCGTAAAAACTGTTCCAATAGCTTGTTGCGTGGTAAAAGCTTGAACACCCTTATTGGATGCAAACTCCCGACCAACTACTAATGAGCTCAAAAAAACTATTAAGAAAAAATGAGTAGATTTCATCCTCATCCTTTTATTGCAGAAATATATTAAGGTAAAGATTCTGTGTTAAATGCTCCTAACTGACCGGTAGCACCAGTGATAGATTTACCGGAGGCAGATGCAAGTGTTACACCATCACCGTAAAAAAGATACCCATCATCTAAATCAAGATTTTGATAAAGACGGAATACTGTGTTTGCATCCATATATAACCTCGAAGTATAATCATGCATATACCATGAATTAAGAGATACATTTTTATAATTAAGCGATCCGGCAAGCATATGAACTGCCACATCTGCTGCAAACTCGCAATACATATCATTTTGTACGGTTCCATCACCGATGGTGATTCCCGCATCAATAGACTTTCCATCTTGCACAATTATATCCGATGAGAGATACGAATCTTTTCTGAGATTCAAATAGCCCTTTGTCAACTGCCAACCCAGCGTTGAGGTTGAATGAAGAGTAGAACCTTGCAGTACTAATTGAGCCGTATCATCGGCAAATTGGATAAGATCCATTGCTGGTATAAGCGGATCATAACTAAAGGTAAGACCCTCATCCAATAGTAGCCTCGAGTTCGTATCAACCATGCTTGTCTGTGTCGAGCAATATGCAAAAGTTGTTCCAAATCCACTCAATAATGCATCGCCAAAGACTTCAAATGATCCAGTATCAAATATAAAATCACCGCTCTGAATAATAGTTACATTATTCAATATAAGCCGACTCGTAGCGCTCGCACAATGAATATTGTCGCCCGAAACATTTTTTATCGTAGCATTTTCAAGAATAAGCTGCGAATCTTCTTCTACCAAAAGGCTTCCCGTACCTCCTAAATCAATTACATGGCCACCACCATTCAAACAAACATTGCCGCTAAACGTCCACAAAGCAGAAAGCATCAAATCCTCACGCAACTCGATACAGCCGCTCCCTCCCACAATATTAGTTCCATCCCAATACAGTGATGAGGTCGCCACTATGTCGCTTTCGCCGGTAAAAATTTGTTTTCCATTCATATGCACCGTTCCTGGGCCGGTAATAAAATGATTATCAGTGAATACCAAGTTAGTCGTCAAAGTCAATTGTCCACCATCCAACTGAATGTCATTGAGCATGGTTCCATTGAGACTCCAAATCAAACTGGCATTGGAACTAAGCAAGGTGATTGCACCCAGAACATCACCATTTCCATACAATGTATTATTGGAACCATCAACCAATGTATAGAGCGGCAAATAGCCCTTGGTAAGAAGCAACGAATCATTACCCTGCAATATATTCGCATACGTACTATAGCGCTGTCCGGTCATTTCAATTGTGCCTTGAGGAAATTCTATTGCCCCGTTGTCATAGGATAAGGCCACTCCATCATCAGTCAAAAAAAGTGCGTAGGGAGTCGTCTGAATGGTCAAATTACTTATTGTACAATTATTTCTTAAATAAAAGGTACTATCATCATAGCGAATAATACTCGCCGTCTTCGAATTTGAGCGCAAGCCATCGGGCCGCGTCACATCATAGACCACATGCCCGCGCGGATAGATAACCGAAGAACCGGGCATGAATTGGAAGACCATATCCCCTTCAGGTGTGCCATCACCCATAATCAAACCATTAACTGATGATGTCGAAATAACATCCATGGTAAAATCACGATAACAGTACACCGTTCCCTTAGTAAATTTTGCCCCATTGGTATGAATAAAGGCCGTGCTAGCATCAAAAGCCAATGCCGAACTAGAATCATTAAATATAATCGGCCCGACAGAGTCATCCAATTGTGCTCGTGACATCGAGCAGGTTGTATCTTGATCAAATTTCAATGTAGCATAACTATCAATGGTACTTGTCAATTTACTTGCATAAGAAAATACATGCCCACCACTAATCGTAACATCATTAGTGAACAATATGCTGCCTGTATCAAAGGTGTAGTCATCATCCTGCACCAGCCGCACATTATCAAGCTCCAGTTTGCCCGAATCAGTTAAACAACGAATTTTATGCGCATTCAATCCCCAGATGACCATATCACGCAACTTAAGCGTAGAATTATCGGCAATAACCAGCGCTGCATCATCACCCAACTCCATAACACCTCCTTTGCCATCTATAATGCAATATCCTTGAAAAGTGCAGGTACTTGAAAGTGATAATTTTTCATGAAATTCTAAACTCGCCGTTTGACCAATAAAAGCTATTGGTGGCACCAGCTGCGATTCCTTCTCACATAAAACGAGTGTGGCCATACCTAAATTTACCGTACCCGGACCACTAAAGGCACCATTGGCACAGAAATTCATTTTATTTTCTAGAACAATAGTGCCGCCATTCAGATTAACACTGTTGACAATATAACCCTGCCCAGCCCAAATCAGTTCAGCGTTTGCATCTTGCAACACTATAGGCCCCAAAAGAGTTCCCACGCCCGCAAGAATATTGTAAGGCCCATTAATATAGATAGATGCCGGCAAAAGTCCTTTGCTCATTGAAATGGATTGATTACCATTTAACTGATAGGTATAGATACCAACCTGCTGTGCGCTCATCTCAAACTGGACCCCCGGCGCAACAACGCCGGCATTGGCATAGTTCAGAGTAACACCCTCTGCGATAACTATAGGCGGCACATCAGTGGTCAATAATTCAATCGTGATACCGTTAATCACACAATCTTTTTCTATATATACATATGATTTATCGGTTCTACGCAAAAGTGCATTTTTTGCTGAGGTATTAATTTTATTTGGATTACCATTTTGGTAGGTAAAAGAACCAGTTTGCAAAGTCACCTGACAACCAGCCACATAATAGAAAGTCACATCATGATCAGGATCACCATCACCAAGCACCGCGCCATGCTCATTATCATTGGACAGCATATAACAATTTACCTGTCCTTCAAATGAGACTTTTCCGCGCGTAAAACCAGCACCAGTGGCAGTTATTAACAGATCGCAATTATCAAAAGCAAGTTGCGCAGTAGCGTCAACAAAAACAATGGGCTCAACATAATCGATGGCTTTTTTTCTACCCATTTTCAACAGCATGCCTTCAGCGACATGCAGCGTAGCATAGGAATCTATAGTGCTCGTCATATAACTCTCATAGGCAAAGGTATAAGAACCGAGAAGATCAACCGTATTTTTAAAAAATATGCTGCCTTTACCGAACGTAAAATCACCCTCTTGTTCAATAATCACATTATCAAGCTCAAGTGAGGCAGTATCATCAGCGCAGACAATTTGAGCACCAGAAAGCCCTTGTACATCGGTTCGCCGTATGACAAGCCGCGCACCAGGGGCGATAGTAATTGAGCCTGAATCAGCAATCCGAAGGACATTATCATTGCCATCAAAAATACAGGTGCCATAAATAGTTATCGAACCATTGATAGTCACATCATTATGAATAAAAAGATAGGCATTTTCCAACACACAGTCTGGCAATGCAGTGACACTGCTGCATAAATCAATACCATTCATATTGCCAAAAATAGTCCCCAAGCTATTAAACGTAGTACTATTTTTACATACAATATCTTGTGATAAATAGAGAGTGCCGCCATTGAGGGCAATAGTTCCCGATACTGGATAGAGGCCATTAAAGGTACATGTCGTAAGCGCATCTTCAAGAGTAAATCCATTTTTCAACCAGGCAAATCCCTGAATCAGATTGTCCGTTTCGCTTTCATAGAAAGTAGTGGCAGGCTCAAGAGATACGGCCGTTGTTGAACCAACAACTTTTGCATTGAGCATCGGCATACACGCTATTACTGCTGCACATACACAGCTCAGCTTGAGACTCCCGTTCATTACCACAATCTCCTTTTTCTTCTACTTTTCTCACTTTTTATATGCTCATTTTCGCTTCATGCTCATCATATACCCTAACCGGCAGCCTGCCCGCCGCAGCCTCTGCGAAGGCTGGGTAGCTTACCATACTGGATAAGCGTAGACGGTTAAAATCCTTGATTGACATTATCCTGATTTTGCTGCTGCGGATAATAATTACTGTCGTTATTATAGCCAACATTATTAATAAACAAGTTCGGCTCACTTATTGCATATCCGATGCCACTCTTGCCCCCACGAACATTAGTTACCGAGTTACTATCAATCAAACAGTTCAGGCAAGCCGCATCGCAATTAAGAATACGTGCACTGGATCCGCCTGATACAGTTTGTGCTATCGCCAAATAGGGCCCAAACCAATCAATACCATTCACCTGCGCCCCGGTAACGACAGAAGAAAACACTTGCGACAAAGAAGAAGTACCCTTAAAAACATATACGCGAATGTACGGGCTTGACACTCCACCAATCGCAAGATAGTTAAATTGCTTATTCACCGGCAACCAAGAAACAGCATTAACTTGTCCTATCGAAGACCCAGAAATGCTAACTATAGTAGTGAGCGTGCCTGTAGTTCCTCCTGATGGAAAGGTAAGTTTATACACATTAAGAGTGAGATTAGCACCGATATTGTTCGATCCGGTTGCCAAATAATAGTTACCATCATTTGCGGCCAGCCACTCCATCGCATTAATTCCATTAAGCGACTGACTTGCAACAGAAACTATGTTAGCGCTAGAATATTTATAAACTTCTAAATTATTACCATCTGAAAAAGCTAAATAATTTTGAAAAGAAGCAATTTTGTACACCGTATTAGAAACCGAAGAAGAACCAGCAGCCCCAAGGGAAAAACCCGTGAAAGGATAAACCAAGAGACTAACACCGCCAGAACCAGTACCTCCAATGGCGAGATATCGCGCGCTGCCCCACTCGAGCCATGCACAAGCATTGAGAGATGCTCCATGATCAACTGAATCAATATAATACAACTGATTTGGCAGAATAAATTGATACACATATACAACATTCCCAGCCGTATATGCCAAATAATTATTGTCCCCCATAGTCGTCCAGGCCACCGATGTCGCCACAGAGCCGGTATTAATAGTAGCAACAGAATTCAAAGTCACTCCGTCATATTTCAAAATAACAATCCCAGGCGATACTTGACTTGTATTGGCAATCGCAAGATACCGAACTGCTCCACTTTTTTTAAGCCAGGCAACAGCTTGCGCATTATCTGCACTTGTATAAGGAACGTTTGAAATCACCGAAGTTACCGTTGTCGTCAGACGTATGCCATACGCAGCCTGATCTATAGCACTCACCCCATCAACCGAACAACCGATAATATCACTATTAGTTTCATTATAAAATCTAAACCCCTGCGCATCAGCAATTTGCGATGTCTTTGAGTTGATTACATTGTCAACAACGCACGACTCAAATGCATTGGCAAAGCCTCCAGTAGCAGCAAATCCCGAAACGGACGTCGTACTCCCAGCAGTATTGATCGCTTGACAACCGACAAGCGCATTGTAGGTGCTTTGATTTGCTCCATTGCTTTCAAGCGAAAATCCAGCGCTGGTACAATCAAAAGCGCGACAGGTATTTAACTGATTATATACAGCGCCAGACAATAAATACCCCGTCTTAGTATTTACCACATCAAGAGATGAAAGGCTGCATTTGGCCGAACGTAAGCGAACGCCTGTTTCAGATGAGCCTTGTATAGTGCCATTCAGAACATCAACCTTAGAACCGGTGATATCAATGCCATACGTGCCGTTATAGACAGTGTAACCATTTAAATCGAGACTAATATTATTACCAGCGATTACAATATCGCCACCCGTCAAATCAGCTGACAAACAATAATCACCTGAATCAATTAACGATGATGGCCCAACCACTGTTTGCTTATTGGTATGCGTAGTACCACTGCTCATAATGGGAGTAAGAGAACAAGGCGCAGGAATATCAATTTTGCTATTAATAACCTCGACTGTATCGGGTGTCAGCTGTGCGGCAGCGATATTGTATGCTCCGCGTGCATTCGCCTGCGAAGTGACATAACTGGTTGCAACATTGGTATCGTAACTCACGTTACTCGAACCAACATAATTTTTTTCAACTGCATTCTCAGTACTATTCATACTGATACCTATAGCATTCGCATCAAAGTTAGCAATTGATTGTACTCTATTGTTAGCAATTATATTGCCCGCACTAGCTGCATCACACATGATTCCGTATGCTTTTGAACCTGCATTTGGCGCATTGATGTCAGCAATGCTGTTATTAACAATACTATTACGCATCCCCTGGGAAATATAAAGACCATATGCATCATGCAATCCAGAATTTGTTTGCACGCCTAAAACCGAACAGGAATCTATGATATTTGATTCGCCTCCAACAATCGAAAAACCATATTGATTTGTTGATCCTGCCACAGTAACAACTTGGCAAGACCGAACCGTATTGGTACTGCTGGCAACAAATGAAAATCCCGCCGCACTATTTTCTAGTGCTCTACAACCCAAAACAATGTTCGAACTGGCATTGGCGAATAAAAAACCAGTACTTGTACCTATTACGTCAATGTTTTCTAGGCGACAATCACTTCCTTCAACCAAAATACCTGCTTGCGTATTGGTGCCTCTGATCACTCCATTTTTAATCGCAATATTATGCACATTAGGAGCCACATAAATACCATAAGGCTGGTCAACCACCGCCATTTCAAGACTGACCATATCAAGCACAACATTACTCGCAGTAATATTTATTACGCCATCGACAAGGATCGGATTATTAATATTTATATAAACAGCTAAGCTATAATACCCGGACTTATCAATCATAAACACCGTAGGAGAAGCTGCCAAAAAAATGCCCGAAAGCACCGCCTCTCCCAAAAAAATACTTAAAAAAACTATTCGCACCCCAAAAAATTTTTTCACCGCTTTCCTTTTTTATTTTTTAGCTAATGCACGCCTTTAAATCTTTAAAAAAGACTTATCGAACACTTTCAGTATGAGGGCTATATATGAGCCCTCATACTGAGTACTTTCCCAATGCATCAAACTGGCGCATCAATAGTAGAAAATGCTCCTGACACATTATCCCAATGTGCTATAGCTCCCCGCTTGCCGGCAGGCGCATCACTACCACCTCCACCACCAGCAACTTTAATCAGCTGGTAGTAGGGAGCCGTACTATTACCAGCAGAAGCATAACTCAATACCGGTGTCATTCCCAATGGATTTGCAGGCACGTCATAGCCAGAGGTATAATTAGAATCAAATGGCGTGGTTTGTTTTGCGGGACTACTACCATTACCCATAGCCAAATTCGACAAATACCACACTTGCGAATTCAACCCAGTCAAATCCTGAAACCCGCACCCTGCTGCTTGAGATCTGCCATTATATTCCAAAATACATCCAGTTACTGAGCCGACCGTATTTGTAGAACAGAGAATTCCCCGCATATTATAATTAACCCGGCAATCTCTTATCGTAAATGCTGCCACCGGCGCGGTAGCCGTTCCTCTCACCGCAATACCATAATAAAATTGGCTTATCGTAGAATCATTCACTTCGATAGTATTTCCCCCATTTATAAGAACACCGCTACCACCTTTATAATTATCTATTTGCCGCGTTATTTCACAATCATCGATATCAACAGAAGCACAATTATTGAGCGATATTCCTACCAGCGAGCTAGAAGTAATCAGGCATCCCTCTATCTGAACCCCTTTAAGCTGTGACCCAGTAGCGCTAGTGCCTAAATAGATGCCATAATTATTTTGCTTAAAATTACATTCACGTACATCAACATTGCGACCTTGTATAACAACCAGACCTGTACCACTATAATTGTTATCGGAAAATAAACTATTTCTCAATTCAAGCATATTAGCAGTATTTATATAAATACCCGTAGTACCATAGTCAGTAAAAATACAATCTTGCACAACAAATTTTCTCGCTATTCCATCAATTCTGATCGCCTCATTCGATGCATCGGTTATCCCAAAATCCCTCATGGTTAAGCTAGTAACATCACCGGAACAAGTAATACCACCAGCAAGGGCTCCATTGGTAAGTCGTATATTGGTAAGACCACCTGAGATTACAATATTTCCTTGCAAAGCCTGTCCATTAAAGTCTATCCAAACATTGTTAGTTGAAATGGTAATAGCGGTGCTACCTGGCGCAACGCCCAAAGTGCTCGCAATGCAATAGGCACCCGACTGCGTAATGCTATATGGTACTGAGGTGATAGCAGTAGATGAACATTCCAGCTTGCTCGAAATCACTTCGACCTTACTCTCGATACTCCACAATTCTGGGGTGATTGCCGGCACGACTCTATCAATCTTAGAACTAATAATTTCTGCTTTGCTTTCAATACTCCACAACTCCGGCGTAATTGCGGGAACCACCTTATCAATCTTACTACTAATCACTTCTGATTTACTTTCAATCGACCACAACTCTGGAGTGAGTTTACCTGGAACCGTATCTATCTTACTCGAGATTACTTCAGCTTTGCTCTCGATGCTCCATAATTCTGGCGTGATCGCTCCAGGAACTGTATCTATCTTACTCGAGATAACTTCTGACTTAGATTCGATTGACCAGAGCTCAGCCGCATCGCGTGGCAGCGCATCAATCTTAGAACTAATTACCTCAGCCTTGCTCTCGATACTCCATAACTCCGGCGTTAGTTGACCAGGGACTGTATCTATCTTGCTCGAAATAACTTCAGCTTTAGATTCAATTGACCAAAGCTCTTCTGTGCCATTTGAAAGTCTATCAATCTTAGAACTAATAACTTCTGCTTTGCTCTCGATAGACCATAGCTCTGGTGTATCATTCGAGAGTCTATCAATCTTAGAACTGATGACTTCCGCTTTGCTCTCGATGCTCCATAACTCTGGAGTAAGTTGGCCAGGGATAGTATCAATCTTGCTCGAGATTACTTCGGCCTTGGATTCGATACTCCACAACTCAGGCGCGATCGCCCCTGGAACTGTGTCTATCTTACTGCTTATCACTTCTGCTTTGGATTCGATTGACCAAAGCTCTTCTGTATCATTTGAGAGTCTATCAATCTTAGAACTAATTACTTCTGCTTTACTCTCGATGCTCCACAATTCAGGAGTGAGTTGGTCAGGGACTGTGTCTATCTTACTGCTTATCACTTCCGCTTTGCTCTCGATGCTCCACAATTCAGGAGTGAGTTGGCCAGGGATTGTATCAATCTTGCTCGAAATAACTTCCGCCTTGGATTCGATCGACCAGAGCTCTTCTGTGTCATTTGAGAGTTTATCGATCTTAGAACTGATAACCTCTGCCTTACTTTCGATACTCCATAATTCTGGGGTGATGGCTCCAGGGACTGTGTCTATCTTACTGCTTATCACTTCCGCTTTGCTCTCGATGCTCCACAATTCAGGAGTGAGTTGGCCAGGGATTGTATCAATCTTGCTCGAAATAACTTCCGCCTTGGATTC
>JAJYDS010000009.1 GCA_021777215.1 bacterium | reverse complement strand
ACACATGATGCGAATTTCTCGTCAGTTCCACGTGCTGTTCTTTCCTTATAATGAGCTCACGCTCATTATAAAGCTATCCAGCACGGGAGCAAGCTCCCGAGATTTTCGCTTCGCTCTTTAAAAAAATAATAGAAAAACTATCATTCAACAACTTCCTGTTCAATAGTTGCCACAGAAAGCACTTCATCGATCGTTGTAATGCCTTCTTTAATGCGCCGCACACCATCATCAAGCAACGTGGTCATTCCCTCAGCCAAAGCTTGCTTACGCACTTGCCCGGTATCAGCTCGTTCCATAGTCAAATGAGCAATGTGATCACTCATCGGCATCACCTCAAAAATGGCCTGCCGACCTTTATAGCCGGTCTTATTACATTCATCACAGCCAACCGCTTGATAAAACGTAATATTTTTTGCCGTTTTTTCAGTTAAACCAATACTTTCCAGCATATCTTTGGTTGGCGTATACGGTTTTTTACATACTTCGCACAGGCGGCGCACCAAGCGCTGCGCCATGATAAGGTTTACTGATGAAGCAATCAGATAAGGCTCCACCCCCATATCAAGCAACCGCGTAATAGATGCAGGCGCATTATTGGTATGCAGCGTGCTCAATACTAAGTGCCCCGTCAGTGCCGCTTGTACGGCAATTTGAGCTGTTTCAGCATCACGCGTTTCACCAATCATAATGATATCAGGATCTTGCCGCAAAATAGAACGCAATGCGGCCGCAAAAGTAAGCCCAATTTTATCTCTCACTTGCACTTGCCCAATGCCAGCCATTTGATATTCAACCGGGTCTTCTACCGTGATAATATTCACATCCGGCGTATTAAGCTCGCCAAGCACAGAATATAAGGTAGTCGTTTTACCAGAACCAGTCGGACCGGTAACATAAATAATACCATTCGGGCGCTTAATACTTTCAGAAATAAGTTTGAAATCACGTTCGGCGAAGCCAAGAGCAGAGAGCTTGGCAAAAGTACGCGATTTATCAAGTAAACGCATTACGATACGCTCACCAAATGAAGTTGGCAATACAGATACCCGAATATCGATAGGACGACCAGCTACCTTGAGATCGATGCGCCCATCTTGAGGAATCCGCTTTTCGGCAATATCAAGATTGGCCATAATTTTAATACGAGAAACCAATGCACCCTGCAGCCTTTTTGGCGGCGTCATAACGGAGTACATCACTCCATCGATGCGATACCGCACTCGCACTTCTTTTTCAAATGGTTCAAGATGAATATCTGAGGCCCCTTGTTTGGCAGCCTGAAAAAGAATGTGGTTGACCAATTTGATAATCGGCGCCTCGGTTGCCATAGCCACAATGTCTTTTTCTTCGATCGCTTCAAAATCAACATCAAGCTCTTTTTCCCCCTCCTCTTCAAGCTCCTCCATCATCTCTTTGGCGCTCTCAAGGGGATAGTAGCGATTTATAGCATCAATAATAACTTTTGCTGGTGCTACGGCATAACTCAAGCCACCACCCAAAAGCAAGTTTAAATCATCAAAAGCCTGGAAATAAAAAGGATTGGCCAATATGATAACAGTTTTATTATCAATACGTGCCGGCATAACGATATTGTCGCGCAAAAATTTAAGTGACGCTTTGGCAAGCAGCTCAAGATCAATCATCTTTTCAGTGATCTTTTCAACAAAGGGAACTGAGACAGCCTGGGCATACGCGCGAGCAATCGCAGAATCGGTGGTGTACTTTTTTTCAATAAGGCAATTTTCTAGCTTGCCACCAGTCTGCGCAATTTCCTTTTCGCACTCTTGCGCTTGCTCAGAAGTAACTACCCCGGCAGTAACTAAAATAGAACCGACCGTTTTTTTAACCATCCTATCTCCTTGCCAACCGCTTTATAACTAGTGCCGGGCAGAGCCAGCTCTTTATGTACCATAGCACAAAAGCCCACTGGCGCCTAGATAAACCCCTTTTTTTACGCTAGACTGGAATCTATGGCCTTTTAACCTTCTGGAGACAGTGTACCCATGATCAAAAAAATCATGCACCAATACGTGTTGCTTTTATCTGCTTTTGCATTCTTTTTTTGCCAAAGCACTGAAACAACAAATCAAATTAAGCCCGTTACCGTCACCGTGCCAACCGATGCAGCAGCACATTCACTCAAAAAACAGACAACTTCACCAGAAGTAACGCCTGTTGAAAAAAAAGGGGAAAAAAGACATGGTGGTCGTTGCCGCGCCAAGAAAAAGGACCACAAAAAAGAAAAAAAAGCAGCAAAAAAGACCATCAAAGATATGTCGTATGAAGAACTTAAAGAATTAAAAGGCCGTCTTGTCGCTCAAAAGAAAACAGACGCAGTCATCAAGTGCTTGGAAAAAATGGTCGCCCAATGCAAAGATATAACCGAGCTGAAAGCCTGCATGCTCGAGCTTGCTGATATTTTATTTGATACGGGCAAATTAGTGCAAGCAGAAAAAATGTATACCGAATTTGCAAAGCTCTACCCAGGCAGCGACAAAATTGAAACCGTGTTATATAAAGCTATTTTGTGTGCCTATTATAGTATTCTTGATGCGCAACATGATCAAACCAAAACACACGAAACCATTGATTTAGCTACACAATTTCTTGAGCGAGAAGAATTATTTGACACGTATGCGGGCGAAGTAAAAAAGATAAAAAAACAATGCTACGCAAAGCTTCTAGAGAACGAAGAAAATATTACCAATTTTTATCTCAAGCGCAACACCAAAAAAGATCTCCTTGCGGCAGAAGGCCGCATCAAAGATATGCAAAAAGACTTCGGCCAAATACTTCCTGAAGCTGAATCACGAGCGTTGGCGCTTGAGTGCACCTTAGCAGAAAGAAAACATGATCCGGTTATGGCGCTCCAAAAGCAACAAGAATTAACTATCGCCCTCTCGAAATTGGGCGATCAAACAACAGACATGACCCTTGCGTCAGCTGAAAAGCCACGCAGCTTCACCGATAAATTTTAATTGATAGAATAAAAAGCAAATCACATATCTAAAAAAGTTTGGCCATGGACAGACAAAACAGTGGGTATCAAGCTGAAGCATTCGTTGCACGTCACTTGGAACATGTTGGCTTTACCGTACTTGAACGAAACTATAAAAAAAGTTATGGTGAAATCGACCTCATTGCACACAAAGGATCGCTTCTCATTTTTGTCGAAGTAAAAATGCGCACCGATGCTTATTTTGATCCTGCAGAATTGATCACACCCTCAAAGCAGCGCAAAATAATCACCGTCGCACAGGAATATATCGATAGAAAAACAAATGGAAACATGGATTGTCGCTTTGATGTGGCATTGGTCGAAGGTAAAAACAGTGAACCACAGATAACTTATTTAACCGATGCATTTGGGGCCCAATGAAAGAAATAACCCTGCGGACACTTACGAGCCTCACTCTCGGCGCTCTCTTTTTTGTAACATATTTGTATGTACCACCCTTTTATTTTTCATTGGTGCTCATCGGCATTCTTTTACAAATAATTATTTTTGAGTGGCGCGTACTCTTTGAGTTAAACAAACCTCTTTTTTGGCTCTTGATGCCATTATATCCAATACTCCCTTTTATCTTGCTGATCCTCATAAATCAACAGCCACACTATCATCCTCTTCTTTTGCTTCTCTTTGTGCTTGTCTGTAGTCACGATACCGGATCATACCTATCGGGGAAGCTCTTTGGCAAGACCAAAATTACTCCCTCAGTAAGCCCGGGTAAAACATGGGAAGGTTTTTGGGGCGGCTATCTCGTCGCGCTGGCTGCGCTATCTCTTCTTTTGTGGCTCCAAAACATCACTCCACCACTCTGGCAATCGGCCCTTTTTACTTTGTTAATCTGCTCACTTTCTTTGGCAGGAGATCTTTTTGAATCATGGCTTAAGCGTCGGGCGCGAGTCAAAGACACCGGAGATATTTTACCAGGCCATGGCGGGTTTCTCGATCGCTTTGATGGTATTCTTTTTGCGGTCTTTTTCTTTTATCTCTTTCGCGATTATATAAGCACCATCTTTACTCGCTAGTACTCGGCGAATATATAAGTAGACAAGCCTTAAATAATACTTTTTTGCATAAAGATAGTACTCAGGCGCTGCCACTTTTAGATCACGCATGCTTTACAGGCTCAAAACAGCGTGCTAGGCTGAGCCTGATTTTTGATCTAAGCTAGGAGGACTTTAATGAAGTACACAAAATTTTCCACTCTCTTTTTTGCAAGCCTTACCGCCTGCTCACAGCCTGCCCATGGTATACAAATAATTGAAGGCACTGTCGCATTTTTAGCCGGATTCACCCCGATTGTCACTTTAGGAACACTCGTTAAACTCAGAAAACTAAAAACAACACCGATGGGAACTATAAACACCCAAAGTGAAGAATTTAAAAAGGCCGTAGAGAAAATCGTCGCAGACGAATTAAAAAAAAAAAGAGATGAATCCGGAACAGCTCGCCCAACTCCAAGACCAAATTCTGGCACAGCTAAGCCTCAGCTTGTCTCAGGACAAATCACCTATAAATCAACAGATTCTTTTGACGATAACGAATCCAAAAAGCGAAGTGTATCAGACGATACAAAAAACCATCCAACAAACTGTAAATGCTGCAACCGCAGAAACGAACCGAAGCCTTGATGCTCACGTAAAAGCATCAGATGCTCACGCGGCAGCTTTCGCATCGCATAATCAAGATGAAAAAGCGCACGAAAAACTTTTCATAGCAAGCGAAACACGTACTAAAGGCTCTCTATTACAAGAACTTACAAAACAAAATGGCAAATTCTGGGAACAAATTCGCGATCAAGTATTAAGAATAGATCCCGTCAAAACACTTACTGCTATTAAAGATGGATTGGAAACGCTACCCCAAAACACCTTGCAAGCTGTTACCCAAGAATCTGACGCGCTCCGTATGGACGGCAACCAAAGATTGAAAAAAATAACTGCATCGGGATCGACAACAGAAACACCTAACACACAAAAATAAAACCAGTAAAAGCACGTTCAACACAATAAAAGCATAATTAAATTTCAGAAAATTTTTTGTATACACATCTCTCGCATGGCTAACTTAAACTAAAAAAGGAGTTAGAAATGAAGACAGTACGCGCGGCGTGCGCAGTATGCACGCTCATCACTGCGCCCTTAGGCGCGAATTACTACACCAGCCACACATTCTTTTCAGCACGGCAAGAATTTCGCGATGTCATGCCTGAAAAGCTCTCGCTCTACCAGGATCGCATGCTTGCCCGCTCTGAGGGGATTTTAGGCGCTTTGCAGGTTGTACCTTTTTATAGCAAATCAACAAACACCGCTGAAATGGCACGTTTTTTTATGCCCTTTGGTAAAACACAAATTAGCGCCGGCGAATTTGGTTCGCAAGCAGTCGCTGATGGCAGCGTGGATGTAATGGCAAACTATTTCGGCGTTCTTTCTCGTCCACCTAGCGAGGTTTTTACCGATAGTGGCCTGGCCATAGAGGATTTAACCTTTCAAAGCACGGTACAATTTAAACCAGTACAAACAGTCTTTGGCTTAGGTCTCAGTTACTACCAACAAGTCACGGGTGATTTAACTAAAGGAACTTTTGTTGCACTCTCAGCACCTATTATGCGCATACAAAACGATATGGGCCTGAGTGAAACGATACTAAATAAAGGGGGCGGACAACTGGGACCTGATGTTGCTCCCGGATGGGCCGCAAATATGACCGAAGCACTTTCCGGGCATACTGTTTTTGGTTCAAAAAAATTCAACTACGGAAAAGTAAGTCCCTGCGCCTTGAGCAAGTGGGGTTTGGCCGACATTGAAGTCTGGTTTGGTTATGAAAATAGAGAATGCCCAACCTGCAGGCGCAACTGGTGGGCAGGAATCTATATCCCAACAGGCAATAGGCCTGAAGGCGAATATATGTTTGAACCAATTGTTGGCAACAATAAACACTTTGGCGCTCTGTTCGGTGGCACCTATAAACATTTAATCTGGACCAATAACGATGACAAAGAACTCTGGATGAATTTCAACTCCCAAACCCGCTATTTATTTACCAATAAACAACGCCGCTCCATGGATCTGATCGATAAACAATGGGGCCGCTACCTCTGGGTCTTTTCCAACAAAAATCATACACATGTACCAGAAAATTTACAGCCCGGTATCAACTATTTAACATTTGATGTCAACGTCAGTCCACGCAGCGCACTCAACATAAACAACGCCATGGTTTACACCTGTCGCGGATTTCGCGCAGAAGGTGGTTTAAACTCATATGCGCGCCAAAGCGAATTGGTCGCACTTGAATGCCCATTCAATGAGGAAATCGGTATCGCAGGCATGTTTCAAAACAGAGATTTTGCCACTACCGCTCAACCAACAAAAAGTAATGCCACTATAAGCCGCTATCTCTATCAACAAGGAATATTAAATGATGTCACGCTCGCCGATAACAATAATCCCTGCGAGACAGATGCAACAGCACAATTTATTCCGATCACCGAGGGCGATCTTGACCCAACAAGCGCGGCACAACCGGCAACTATCTCCTTTGCCATGTATGGCACCCTTGGTTATGCATGGGATGACATTGCTATCCCAACTTTTGTAACTCTTGGCGGATCGTATGAATTTTCGGCAGACAATGCGGGACTTGAACGCTGGATGGTCTGGGGAAAATTCGGCATGTCGTTCTAGACCAAGATTCTTTAGTTAAAGCTATGGTTCCTTGTAGATAGATGCTTTTCTCGTCAGTAAACATCTATTTACCATTTTTTGTACCATCAACCATGGAAACCCCCTGCGCAGCTAGCTGCGCAGCAAGCGATGTTTCTGGTGATACAGTAATAGGCGTCATACCCACCTTTTGTGCGGCATCAAGAGATTCTTGTCCCAACGGAATATCTAAATAAAAAAACCGAGACGCTCCATCCTTATTCGCATTAACCGACTTTTTCACCCGATTAAAAAATGCTTCATTAGAGGTAAGCATTTTAAGATCTTCAGAAATAAATCTTTTATCTTCGTCAAATAACGCTAAAACATCTTTGGTTGTCTTTTGTTCTACCAAAGGTTTAAGACAATCGCTACGCCAGTTAGAAACAAGTACAAGCGTATATCCGGCTTTCTTGCATTCCTGTAGCACATCCACGTTTTCTTTAATAGGAACCAAATACCCTGCTGCTTCCGGTTCAAAAGCCTTTCCCGCCGCTACATATCGTGGAACATCCAACAAACCTATGTGCTTACGCGCAAGCTTGCAAACCTGTTTACCATCTATTTCACCAAGCAACCAGGCCTTAACAACCTTAGGCCAGCTTTTTCCTGGCTGAGCTTCAGCCGCAGCATTGGTAAATTTAGCGTTTTCTTTTTCTAGATACACAAAAAGATCTTGCTGGATTTTTTCAGGACCTAAAAAATCTGGCAGCCATGCAGGTTTTTGAACTTTGCACAAAACACCATAAATAGCACAGCAAACAACCGGCGTGCCACTCACCTTTGTTGCGAGAGGCATATTTTTATCGACGGACGAATCAGCCATGGTAACCAGTTCTTGCATAGCCCGCATGCCCATTGGCAAAAAGCAAGCCGTGCATAAAAATAATATACTTTTTTTTAAGAATAAATTAGATCCAATACGCAAGTTCAATGCACGCCCTTCCCCAAAATCGTGACAAAAAAACTGAATGCTTTAATGAAACCTACACTTTTGTTGCATAATACTTGTGCATTTTACTATAACAAAAATAACTAAATGACACCAAACAAATAGGTTATACACCCCAAAAAAGAGCTATTCTACACACAAAACAATAATTACAAAACAGCACGACATGCAAAGACGGCCGGTCAAAATCCTTATTATTTTTCTAAAAAATTATATTTACCTGATTATTTTTTTAGATAGGAAACGACATCAATCTGCGCGACACTCTCTTGCGCACCGGTCACCATATTTTTGACGGTAATGGTACCCGTTTTTTGTTCATCCTCACCAAGAAGAAGGCAATACGCAGCGCCCATTTTATTGGCCTCGCGCATCATACTTTTGACCGAAGCTCCTTCAAGTAAAATATCGGCAACAAGCCCTTGCGCCTGCAGCTCATCTGCAAGCAATAGCCCAAGTTTCTTTTGTTCAGCGCCAAGAGGAATAATCAAATGTAATGCTGGCTCTTGCTCGATAGGCAAATGATCTTTCATTATCTCAAGTAACAAGAGTAAACGCTCTATGCCGATCGCCGCACCGATAGACGGCTGATCTTCTTTGGCACCAAGCTCTTTGGCAAGCATGTCATAGCGCCCGCCCCCACAGAAAGCATTTTGCGCACCAAGAAGCCCGCTTGAAAATTCAAAAACCGTTTTGCTGTAGTAATCAAGACCTCGCACTAATGAAGGACGATATGAAAAGGAGACCGACAGGAGATCAAGCTCATCTTGCAGCTCTTGCCATTCAGACGCGCAATCAGAACAAAGGTGATCAGCAATATACGGCGCATTCTTATAAATTTCTTGGCATACAGGACTCTTACAATCAAAGACGCGCATAATATTTTTCTCGCGCCTTACTTTGCAAGTCTCGCAAATATCAGCCGCTTTGGGACTTGTCAAAAACTGGTAAAGTACATCGCGATAAACAATGCGATCATCAAGACATCCCAAAAAGTTTAGATCTATAGTGAAGTTATTAAAGTGCAATGTTTCATGAAACAGACGCTCAAGCATTTTAATAAATTGCGCATCTTGCGCAATCGCTGCTGAACCAATAACTTCCATGCTAAACTGTTGAAATTGACGATAGCGCCCTTTTTGTGGTCGCTCATAACGAAACATAGGACCATACAAAAAAACTTTCCAGGGCGTCTGTTGTATATTGTTTTCGATAAAAGCACGAACCGCCGGAGCTGTTCCCTCGGGGCGCAAACAAATATGTTCCTCTTTATTCTCACCAGAGGCGATTAAAAACATTTCCTTGGAAATAATATCAGATTGTTCACCAAGTGAACGCTGAAAAAGCTCAACAGGCTCAATCAAGGGCGTGGCAATCTCAGAAAAATGGTACAGGCGCATATGGTCTTTAGCTTTTTTTATAAAAAAATTATAAAGAGAAAGATCCAAAAAATCCTGCGTTCCCTTGATCCTTGTAAAAGCCATAATTACCCTTTACGGAAAATACTTTCCTGTTCATACTGGTAGTCCAGTATACACCAATACGTATAACTTTCTATGCACCCAGCCCTGTAGCGGTCTGTAACACTTTTAAGACTAAAAAAGCGGGGCCGTCATGTATAAAAACGGATGTCATGTTTATTCAAGTACGGCTTCTCCAAGGTTTTTTAAAACCTCTCACCTACAAAGTTCCTGATTCCTGGGAGCCGACCAATCTTGTGGGCAAACTGATCCGCGTACCGGTTCGTACCCAAAAAAGAACCGCCCTCGTGCTCGCGCAACAAGAAGAAGCTCCAAAAGATAATCGCTTTGCAATAAAAGAAGCTCTTGAACTAGCCCCCTTTCCCGCCGATCCGCACTACTACTCATTTGTTACTCAGCTTGCTGCTTACTATCAAACTGATGTAACCCATTTCATTCAACGGGTAAACCAATTTTTGAATCAAAAAGAATTACACGAGCCTGCTCTAGCCGCTCAAGATGCATCGATCGACACATCACCGATTATCACCCTGACGGATGAACAACAAATAATCGTTGACACCCTTGTTCCACAAATAAATGCGTCTGTTTATGAAGCAAACCTCATTCACGGGGTCACCGGATCGGGCAAAACTGAAATTTATAAACAATTACTAGCGCATACCATCGCTCAAGAAAAAAGCGCTCTGCTTCTGGTCCCTGAGGTAACCCTTGCACTCAGTTTTGAAAAAATTTTACGCGCACAACTACCCCCCTCTATACCGCTTTATAGTTTTCACTCGGCCACCAGCGTTAAAATAAAAAAACAGGTTTGGCGCGCACTGCTCAACAAAGAGGCCTGTATCATAATTGGCGTACATGTGCCCGTGCTGCTCCCGCACCCCAATTTAGGCCTCATCATCATCGATGAAGAACATGAAGCAGGATACCAAGAAAAAAAACATCCAAAAGTAAACAGCAAAGAAGCTGCCATCATGCGCGCAAGCATCCATAAAATTCCTATTGTACTCGGTTCAGCAACCCCCTCCATTGCATCGCTGTATAACGTAGAGCACCGTGGCTGGCACCTTTTTACACTCAAAAAAAGATTTGCCGGCGCATTTCCCACCATAAAAATCGTTTCACTGGCAGAAAAAAAAGGAGCGCGTCGCTCATTCTGGATCAGCAAAGAACTAGAACTTGCCCTTGCAGAGCAACTACGTAAACAAGAACAGACGATTATTTTCTTAAATCGGCGTGGTTTTAGTTTTTTTGTACAATGCAAAGCGTGTAGTTTTGTGGTCAGCTGTCCTAATTGTTCGGTCAGCCTGACGCTGCATAGCAATAACCAACTGACCTGCCATTATTGCGGATATAGCATCCCCATGCCCACGCAGTGCCCCGGATGTAAAGCACCAGAAAATCAACTCCTCAAAAAAGGTATTGGCACCCAACAGATTGTCTCTATCTTAGAAAAATTGTTTCCGACCGCACGCATTGGGCGTGCCGACCTTGATGTCACCAGTAAAAAAAATATATGGCAACAAACGGTGACCGCATTCGAGCAAGGCGAGTTGGATATTATGGTGGGAACCCAAACAATTACCAAGGGTTTTCACTTTCCCAATGTCAGTCTCGTGGGCATAATTTGGGCCGATTTGAATTTACATTTTCCCGTGTATAACGCAGCAGAGACTACCCTGCAACAATTGCTGCAAGTAGCTGGGCGAGCCGGTCGCCAAAAAAAAGAGAGCTCCATCATTGTGCAATCCATGATCGAGCATCCTATTTTCCGCTTTCTCCATGAGATAGATTATCTTGATTTTTATGCCTATGAACGGCAAAATCGAAAAGAATTAAGCTACCCGCCCTATGGCCGCCTGATTGAAATAGAATTAAAGCACGTACATGAGACGGTGGTTGAACGTGATGCGCATACCTTTGTAGAAAGATTAATGGACGCACAAAAAGGAACACTTGGCACCATACAAATTCTTGGGCCAGCCAAACCACCGGTCTACAAAATTAAACATACCTATGCACGTAAAATCTATCTCAAGGGAAATTCAATGCGGGATTTGATCATGCTTTTTCAAGCAGCAGATCCCTACCGATTAACCAGCTCGGTCTTTTTTACCCCAAACCCAGCAAATTAGACACCCTAAAGTCGATCTAAAACACTTGTAAAAAAACTGAATAAGGCCAACTCGATCTAAGAAAAATTAGATGACAGTCAAACAAAAAAACCGATCCCCTATCACCCTGAGCGCCCGACGCAGCCGTAGGCTTAGACGGGTGTATCGAAGGGGCAACCCTTTTAAACAAAAAAATATTTTCGATAATGGCACAGCTCGGCAACTGATTCACGAATATCATCCAAAGCTCGATGCTTATCTTCTTTTTGATACGTTCGTTGCGGATTATTGGGATACCAACGGGCAATAACTTCTTTAAACGAGGTCACATCGATCATGCGATAATGTAAAAAGCGAGCGACCTCAGGCATAAAAACTTGTAAAAACGCACGATCATTCCAGACGGAATTACCACAAAGTGGCGATGTATCTGGTTCGCAATACTCACGTAAAAAAGCAAGCGTCTGTTCTTGTGCATCCGCTACCGAAATCTGTGATGCACGAACACGATCAAGCAACCCCGACTTAGTATGCTGGTCAAGCACCCAAGGATGCATATTTTGTAAATTTTCTTCTGGTTGATGAATGACCAAAGATGGACCTTCGGCTAAAACAGTGAGCTGGCTATCGGTAATAAGTGAGGCTATCTCTAAAATAACATGGCGTGAGGTATCAAGCCCCGTCATCTCAAGATCAATCCAAATAAGGTTTTCTTTTTTATTCATACGCCCCGTTCTTTTTCACGGATATAGACATTATTTATCAAACAAAAAACCACCGCTATAGCCTGTTGGACTTGTAGGGTTTGATCTCTTCCTTCTTTCGCACTCAGCCATAACTTGATCTGCAAGCAACCGCAGTGCTTGCGCTAGACGCATTGCCCGCTCTTGCCCGTATTCATTAACTTTCTCTACACATTGTTGCGCGAATGTGCCTTCATTACTTTTTTTATCTCCGCCTGCCGTCGACTCATTCAAATCAGCGATATCTTTTAATAATGCGACTTTAGCTGCTCGTTTTTCAGACAATGCTCTTATTTTTTTAGCTAAATCAGGTGAAAAAAGACCAATAGGCATACTCTTAACACCCACAAACAAAGCTTTAGATAATTCAAACCTTACTTGGGACGCCGCATTACTAGTAGCATATGTTTGAAGAATCGTACAGGCATAATTAACTTGCTGCGGTAATTCATCATTATCCATAGCACGCAGCTGAACAAAAGCTAATACCGTATATAAGAAAAATTTTTTCATTTTTTTCATAAATTTTAACTCCATCACTCAAATAAAAATAAGGTTTTGCAGTGTATCATATTTTTTCCCACCCGACTATTGAAAAAACTGCCTATACCCCACTTTTAGCGCACTCTCACAAAAAAATCAAAAAAAAGGCTCTCCTGCAAGACCCTCTACGCACTAAAAAACGATTACTCATGCGTGCGAACTAGTGGCAACCACAACCCACTCTTTCACTTATTATTGAGCATTACTCAAAGATCCCGCTGCACCGCGACCCTGTAGTATTTTTGCCAATTCCTTCTGTACTAATGCCATTTTATTTTCTTGCTGCGCTTGAGAAAACAAAAGATCCTGAACCTTTTCATCAGCAATTGCCGCGACCCGTTCTAGCAAACATGTCAACACAGGACTAACCTGAGCACCAATACCGCCACAGCAGAGGACCTGACGCAACACCTGCTTGTTATATGGCAAATCCTTGGCAGGAAATGTCTGGCCAATTATTACTTTCCAAAACCCTTCATTTTCCGTGCGATTCGGACTCCACGCTGGCTCATTGAACAATGCCAAGCACGGAGAAATAAAGGCCTCTTCTTCTGACGCAAGGGCCACTTTTGTGATTGCAACAGCAAGTGTTTCTGCGTGAGTATAGGTACGTTCCGCTTTTATTTTTTCAATAATTTCTCTTAATTCTTGTTTATGCTGAAACCAACAAAAATGAGTAATGCCGGCAGGTGAGAGTACCCGAGACAATGCACTCAGCTCTTCATGATTATAATAAAGGCCCGCCAAAGTCATACTCTGCACATCTGTCTCATGCACCACCTCCATTAATTTCTGATCAAACCCCGGCAAACTGTTCATAATCTGTGCACGTAATACATTTTGCTCACGGGCTACGGGAAACACGCTAAGCCAAGAATGCTTTGGCTCGAGGTGCCACGAAAATTGTTGTTCAATACCTGGCGTTTTCACCAAAAAAGTAAGCGCGAGAGAAGAACAATAAGGCTTGCCTTCCAGCGCAACCATAGACACTTCTTCATGCAGTTCGGGCACCTGGAAATCTTTTACACTTCGTTCATGATCATCAAGTATAACCTCTTGCATTTCCAGCGGTAGATTATCACCTGTTTTTTGTACTGCAACTTTTTGCAAAGTAATTGTTTTATCGATGGCGTTTGCCGCATAAAATTGATTTGCCTGCTGGCTAATACCGGCAAAAAAAGAACAGACTGAAGCAAGAGTCAGTGGCTGTTCAGGAGCAGGAATGCCGAGCGCATGAGCAAGCATGGTGATCGCATTAATCGGATAGCATGCTGCAACCTCACACTGTTGGACATGCTTTTCGGTATTATACACAAGAGGTAAATCATTCCGTTGCGCAAATAGACTCGCCCATGAACAATGTGCCTCATCTGTCAGATGCTTATGAACATCAGAAAAGGTGACATAAAACTGTTTAATCTCAGCTGGCGCTTTAAAACAAGATGGCTCAATCTCTCCAGCAAAATTTGCACAAAGCGCAGCATCAGAAGGTTTAGTCGCATGCATATCTGCTCCCAAAAACTCTGTATGCAGGACTCCATCAGAAGGGCTGTCCAAAAGTTCGTTCAGAAATCCTCGCACACTTGATTCCACGCAATCGGAAAACGCAACCGAAGCGCCTTGTACTGGAATAGTTATATGTGCATAGTCGGGAAACTGACTCACAATTCTAAACTCATTTTGCAAGATACCCATCGTTGAAAGTGCCTCATAATTCCGGCCTACAAAACAACCAAATGATTGAGCAGACTCGTAACACTCTCCAACACGCCGGACAAGCTCCTGTGTACTTGCTGATGACGCCTGGGAAAGCGGCTCGCGTAAAAAGCGTTCTCGATCATACACATCAATTGTCACTGGCGTACCTAGCTGACTGAGTATGTCAAAATAATCAGCAAGAGCCGTGCGATCCTTTGCGCTCGCCACAAGAAAGCCCATGAGAATGTTATGAGGGGTATAGGGAGCATAGCGCCCTCCCGGCGCACCACACTCCTGTAATGATCCCTGCAATTGGCCCAAAAATCCGGTAAATGCTTTTCTTTTTTTTGATTCACGATTTCCCATTTTTTGTTCTAACTCAGCAAGCTTACTCAATAAATCATTCATATCTGTTGGGGCAAGCTGCGCAATCAAATGTACCAATTGTGGTTGCTGAGTTCCTCCTTTCAAACGCTGAGAAAGATCACGCAAGTCTTTTATTTTTTTTGAGTTGATAAAAATCGTCAGTTCTTTAGCGGCAAGCATCGCTTCTATAGCGCCGGTCTGCACTAAGTGAGCCAGGCAACCAACATCGCGGGCATCAGCTTGCGAACCGAAACGATTTTTTACCGTCGTTACTTTGAGTTGATCATTATCGCCCATAAAAAAAAGATCCTTCAACATATGAGCCGTCGCCGTTCCATTACTTTTGTCTCCTTGAACTTCACTTAAATACAGTGTACGAAGCCAATTTGACCGTAGCGCAATAGCACCATTAAAGGGAGCCCACTCCTGCATATCCGGTTTAACATATTCAGAAGAACCGGCCACTTGAGCCAAAGAAAGCCCCGGTGTATCCATGGCAACCAATGACACAGAAAAAAAAAGAATAATAAGACAGGCTTTCAAAAATAACTGGGCAATCCCCCACCGTTGGCCAACCCCGGAAAAATTACCTGTTTGCGAGCGTGTTGCATACTCTACAATTGCCCACGCAAAAGAGACCCCCCGCATCTTCATCGCCCCCCCTTTTTTTAGTGGCGCTTGAAAAAAACCCTATCCCTGTTAACCAGGATATCATGCGCATTAAAGGGGTCTCAAGATAAGGAAAAAAAGCACTACAAGAGCGTTATATGCTCACATAGTGCTCTTTAAAAAACTGATAAACAAAAATAGAAAAAACTAGAAAAATCAGCGCAGCGATTGCAATATGGCCTTTTCGCTAAAGGGATATTTAACCGAGCCAATCATTTGATACTCATCAGGCCCTTTACCAAGAAGCACAATCACACTCGTTGGACGTGATAGCGCATACGCTTTTTTAATTGCCTGTTCGCGATCAAGTTCACATACCAGTTTATGACGATTACCCGCTGCTATACCGGTAATGATTTGTTGCGCAATATCCTCTGCGCATTCAGAGCGTGGATTATCTGATGTTACCAGAACCAGATCAGCAATCTCAGAAGTAATCGTTCCCATAACCGGGCGCTTATGAGGATCACGATCGCCGCCAGCACCAAAAATTACTATCAAATGATCGGTTGTCGCACGTAATACCGTAAGCACTTGGGTAAATGATGATGGCGTATGCGCATAATCAATAAAGCTCCGTGCGCCATTGGGCAGAGTATAGCCCTGCAATCTTCCGGGCACTGATCCAAAAGAGGCAGCGGCTCTTATCGCTTGTTTTAAGGTAAGACCTAGTTTTACTACCAATCCAAGAGCACCCAGGAGATTGTAAGCATTAAACCTGCCAACCAATGTTGGACAGTGCAACGCTTCAGTTTCCTGGCCAATGTACACATCCGCTACTATTCCAGCATTAACATCATGCACTCGTGCGGCTACATCATAGTCTTGGCTGCCAAGCCCAAAACGCAAAAAGTCTGGGTGCTGAACAAGAATTTTTTGCCCCCAGGCATCATCGGCATTAATAAGAACCGGTGCATGCGGTTTACGAAAGGTAAAAAGCGCACATTTTGCTGCAAAATAATCTTCAATTGAGACATAAAATTCTGAATGTTCACGCTCAAAATTAGTAAACAAAAGACCAGCAAATTCAAGGCCAGCCACTCGATGTAGCGTCATTGCCTGCGCAGCAACTTCCATCACTACGTGGGTAATCCCCTGTTGAACACACAAAGCAAAAAAAGTATGCAAATAATCAGGATGCTGCGTAGTCAGTTTTGCTGAAAAAACCATATCGCCAATTTTATTTTCTACCGTACTGAGCATAGCCGTTTTATACCCTGATGCTCGCAAGATATGAGCTAGAATATAGGTCGTTGTCGTTTTACCCTTAGTGCCGGTAATACCAATAATCGTAAGTTTTTTTGCAGGGAAACCATGCTCCTGCGCACTCAGCTCGGCCAATGCACGGCGCGCATCAACGACACGCTCAAGAGCAACCCCATTGCGCATCAACAAATCCAACACATCCAGAGAAAGTATCGCATCTTGTTGCACAACAACTTTTGCAGCGCCCTTTTGCACCGCAAGAGGAATATAAGAAATACCATCTTCTTTTTTGCCTGGAACCGCTACAAATATCGTACCATTACCCACCTGATCAGTATGGCAAGCAACGGGGTAGATCTGAGGAAACAGGCTCTTATTCATGGTTATTTCCCTTTATCAGCATTAAAAATGCACTGCTTGGACAGGTAAAATTTGGCAATAGTACCAATACGTTTACAGTTGACATATTTTAAGTATACTAAACTTGTAAATAATACCTATTTTTACACTATTTTTCTAGCAGATATGTATGAAAATACTTGCTCTTGATATTGGTGATCAATGGACCGGCGTTGCTATTTCTGATGCGCTCGGCATGCTTGCTCGCCCGTATACTTCCGTGGAAACGGAAAAGCTTCCCGCGTTTTTAGGACCGCTGTGTACTCAAGAAAAAATACAAACGGTGGTTTTGGGCTACCCAATCACTATGCGGGGAACGGTAAGCGAACAAACTAAAAAAGTGGAATTGTACAAAGAAAAGCTCGAAACTGAATTTCCCCATCTCACCTTTGTCTTTCAAGATGAACGGCTCAGTAGCAAACAAGCAACCGGTCTGAAAAAAGCATTCACCAAAAAAGAGAAGCTGGGAACGCATGCACGCGCTGCGGCATTCATTTTAACCTGTTATTTAGAACGCTCTCGAAAATAAGTTTATAAAACTTCTCATTGACAATGGGATACCCAATACAGTAGATTCCTAGAGGGTAGAGTTGTCAGGTAATGAAGCAAACCAAGACACCTCAGCTTACGGTAGGTAGTGATGAATAATGGGCGTTATTCATCTGAACGGGCCCACAAACCATACTAAAAAAGGGATGGTGGAATGAAGTGTAAGAAATGTGGCGGCCTTATGGTGCTCCAGTCTTTTTTTGATCACTTTCTCAATTTTGAAGGCTGGAAATGTCTCAACTGCGGCAAGATAATTGTTAAAAAAGAAAAAACAATCGAATATGATTCATTTAGTATCTTCTACCAGCAACACAAATGTAAAAATCGCAGTTGACCTACAACTGCCCCTACTCTCATGATCTATTTTCTTGCCGTGCAAAGCACGTATACTGCCATTGAGGTAGGTGTCTTCGCACAAGAAAAACTACTCGCATTTGCGCTTGAAGATAAAATTCGCGCAAGCAAAAATCTTGTTCCCCTCATTGCCTATACGCTCGAACAAGCAGGCATTACTTTAGAGCAGCTCTCTTTTATCGCCGTCAACCAAGGGCCCGGCCCCTTCACTACACTCCGTGTCGCGATTGCAACAGTAAATGGGTTGGCATTTGCAAGTCAACTACCTCTTATTGGTATTGATGCTCTTGATGCATTTTTGCAAGAATATACAGCAACACCATCATCCGCAAAAGCAGATTCGTCTACACAGGCAACCCTGGTACTTTTTAATGCATTCAATAACGATGTTTACTATGCCCTCAAACGTCCTAGCTTTCAGATAAGCAAGGGCTATAAAAATATAGACGTCTTACTTGAACACATACAGCAAGAACTAGCGGGCCAATCTCTTATCTGCTTGGGCAATGGAACAGCATTGCATCAAGAAAAGATACGCCAACTCTTTGGCACACAAGCATCAATTCCTCAACCTCTACCAAGTCAAAATTCACTCCAACAGCTCGGGCTTCTCGCACTTGAAAAATGGTCCAAAAAAGATGGACTCATCCGACAGCTTATGCCCCTTTATTTAAAACAAGCTCTTTAAATTATTCTTGAGCACCATGCCTACGTAAAAACTCTTCTATAGCAAGCTGTTTTTTTTCGATAGCAATTTGCAATGCTGTACCTATGGCTGTATCCGCAAAAAAATTTATATCCGCGCCCGCTTGAACTAAGGCTTTAACAAATGCCAAATTTCCCGCAGCGGTTGCCCTCATAAGTGGTGTATAGCCACGTCCTTTATAATTGAGATCTGCTTTCAAGCGAACTAAAGGCGCAACAAAATCAGTTCGTTCTTTTTTTACTCCAGCTGCATCAGCAAGCAATTGTCCTGCCTGCACAGGGGTACTATAAACTCCTTTATTAAGCAATGTAGAAAAACTTTTAAAATCGTTATTCATCACTGCCTCCTGCAGCGCTTTAAAACCACTCTCCTTAAGCCAGGTAGGCACCTTTTTATCCTTTTTTATTCTGTCTTGGGCCCATGAAAGTATGGCTGGAATTGCCTGAGCATAGGAAGAGCATGCGGCAATAAAAGCCAGCGGTTTGGTTGGCACCATGGAATAACGCAGCAACAGATCAAAGAGTGAATACTGCGCTAACTCATCAGTAGCGTAGTAGGTAGAAACAAGTCCTACAAGCAATCGGGCCTTGTCATCCACGGTAAGATTTGAATCTTTTTGTGCAAAAAGTAAGGTGAGAATAGCACGGGCTTGTGGTGCGGAAACACCCTTCATCAGCTTTACCATGTTATCAACATCTTGCGCTATCATAAGCGGCAATAGAAATTCCAAGGCTCTTTCAGGGGTTACATTGGCAAGAGGACCCCTATAGGGTGGAATGACAACGGTTTTAAAAACCGGCATAGGCGGCAGCTTGGGTAGATCATCGAAGGTTTTTTTTTCAGAAATTTTTTCCGATGGCGACTCGGCATGAGGCAGAACAGACTGAATGGCACTAGCGCTTTTTTCTACGGGCTCTCCGGGCGCATCCGCGCTTTTCTGCTCTGCAGCAACCAATGTATCAGCAGAGGCACCAGCATCCGTATAGCCAAGTCCCATCAAAAACCCTACGCACATACAGAAAAGCGATCGCCTTTTCATACTCCAAAACCCCTTTTGTGAAAGTAAACAGAAACAGCGTATATTCAGTATAAAAATATGCGTTAGCCAAAACAACAATCTCACAAAAAGAAAGACAAAACTGTTGTGCTCGAGATCGCAACCAAACATTTGAGCCGGATGTCTCTTTCTTAATGGGCCTTTTCTGGCGATACTACTGACCGCACCACGCCTATTCCCACTGCAGTTGCCTGCAGCGCCCGAAGCACCGTAGGCGTGAGCTTACAAAAACGAATCCCCGTCTTTGCTAACCCTCCCTTTTCTGCTTCCGTCAGGTCACCCTCAGGGCCGACGAGTAAAAAAATCTCAGCAGGATTTTGCTTGCGCAAGTCACTCATAACAGTGAAAAGATCATCACCGGCAGGATCAAAAAAAATAGAAACCGATCCTGGCTTTTTTTGTGCTAAATTTCCAAGTAGAGCTTCAAAGGATATCGCCGGAGATAAGACGGAAATTGAAAACTGTTTTGATTGTTCGGCCGCCGCAATCATCACCCGCTCTAAGCGCTCAAGTTCTTTCTGTTCTCGTTCTTTTGGCCCAAGCTGACGAGATTTCTCAGTAACGACAAGCTGAACCGCGGACGCACCTAACTCCACCAAAGAATAGAGAGCCGCTTCTAAATCTTCTTTTTTTAAAAGCGGTAAAAAAAAAGTGACCGATGGCGCAAGAGGAATCGTCTCTTTGCTTTCACTTATCAGACACCGCACTTCTTTTTTATGAACTGATTGGACAATGCACAATGCCTGCGTATGACGATTGAATAGCCGTATCTCTTCCCCTGGCTCCAAGCGCAACACACTCTGTATACGATGCACAATCTCAGTATCATCTAAAACAAGCACTTGTGCGACGCTTATTCGTGAAAGCAATGCGGTAAGATTTGGCACATAGAGGGCAAATTCGTGTTTAGAATGAGCACCAGACATAGTTTAATCGATCCTCTTTTTTCAGAGATTAGTACACCGACTTAAGCTTGCGCCACATGCGCCCAGCACATTTGCGACACACAAGATAGCCGGCAATCAGGGTGCAGCCAACTTTTTGTAGCAATGCCTGCGATGCTGTTGGTTGCGGTACTTCAATTACTTTATTGGGAGCTACCGGTATCAGGGCCGGGTCATCGATTTCTGGCTCGCCAAAAGGATCGTCTTCCGACATTGCGCTCGTATGCACATCGTTCTGAACCTGCTCCTGAGAAACAGATATCCGATCGGAGCAATCAGCTTGACCATGGGCATTTACGAGCATAAAGCTAAAACAACCCAACAATAAAAGCACTAAACAATTTTTCTGCATATAATTTCCCTCGTAATGGTAGGAGGTATGAGTATACCATAGACCTCTTTTTTTACCTATGCCACTACACTACTAGAAACCAGAGTAAAGCGCCAACCGCACCACTCATAAGCACCCCGACCAACAACCCCAAGATATTGGAGCCGGCCCCATTAGTATAGGCACCCATAACGTTTTTATTATTGGCAATCATTAACAAAAGAAAAATAAGTGGCGGCGTCACTATACCATTCAAAACCGCTGCATAATAGAGCAAGGTAAATGGGGCAACAGAACTAAGATCGGCCAAAAGGCCCGCAAGCGTAACAACCGTTATTACCCCATAAAATCCCGGCGCTTGCCGCAAAGTTAACGAAAGACCCTCTGACCAGCCAACAATCTCAGCCACCGCATAGGCAGCACTCCCGGCAAGGATGGGTACCGCAAGCAATCCCGTACCCACAATACCCAGGGTAAATAATAAGGAAGCCCACTGACCAGCCAATGGACGCAATGCTTGGGCTGCCTGGTCGGCAGTTTGTATTGAGGTAACTCCCGCGCGGTGCAAGGTTGAAGCAACGGTCACAATAATAAAAAACATAATAAGATTAGAAAAAAACATACCCAAAAGCGTATCCCCCTGCATAGCATGCATATCGTCGCCATCGATAAGAGGCGTTCCCTCACCCATATGCGCAATACGCTCGCTTACAATCTCTTCCTCTACCTCCTGACTGGTTTGCCAAAAAAAGAGATAGGGAGAGATGGTCGTACCCAGAACCGCAACGATATTCATGATATACTCCTTGGTGAGCACAATATGAGGAATAACCGTGGACCAAAAAATAGCTCCCCAGTCCTGCTCAACCATAAAAGCAACGCCCACATACGCAAAAAGAGAAAAAGCCAAATATTTCAAATACTTGGCATAGCGCTGATATGGAATAAATATTTCAAGGGCTATGGTCCCCACTGTCATACCAATGAGCAACAAATAATAAGGAAGAGGAATAACCAAGCGCGTTGCAGCCGCCATAGCACACAAATCAGCCCCGATATTTATCGTATTGGCAATGATAAGCAATAAAACAGCCCCATAAAGCACGCTACGACTATAATGTTTTTTGAGCACTGCAGCCAATCCTTTACCGGTCACTAAACCAATACGCCCGCACATTTCTTGGATTGCTACCATAAAAGGAAAAGAAAAAGGTGCCAACCATAATTGTTTATACCCCAAAAATGCCCCCGCTTGCGAGTATGTGCCTATTCCTGATGGATCGTCATCAGCAGCACCGGTAATAAAGCCTGGGCCTAAAATGTGAAGCAATTTTTTTACTGTTTTATTTTTTGTAGTAATACATCCGGGCACTGCACGTTTCATACTAACTCCTTTATAACGACTGTACACCAGAAATACAGTGTAGAAAGGCAGACAAGAGAAAAGCTATAGTACCAAAAAAGCGAAAAAGAATATGCGTCACTCCAAATAAATTAACTTCTTTTAATCGCTACAGATTCTGAAAACTTATAGACTCATTTAGGGATATACCTGAAAATAAACCGACCTATCCCACCTATATCGACATATTCAAAACTAAACTGGGTAAAGCCGCACGCACGCATTAATTCACCCAGCGACTGTTCATCGTGAATAAAAGCAACATGCTCATGCCCCCCGAGCAGAGCATAGTTTACCCGTTCATAATCGCTAAGCGGTTCTCCATCTGGCGGGCAAGGCATATCGATAAGCACAAACCCTGAGGGCTTTACCACGCGCCCCATCTGCGCAAGCGCCTTAACCTGATCGTCAACCGTAAGCAATTCGCTAAATGATGACCACATACAAATGACGACATCAAATAGTGCTTCTGTAAAAGGAAGCTCACACATATCCCCAACAAGAAAGGGAATCGATAAATTCTGCTGGACACCATACGCACGCGCTTTTTCGATAAACTTCTGAGAAAAATCAATACCATAGAGCTTATAACCAGCCTGAGCCAAGGGAATAGTTAACCGGCCATAACCACACGCACAATCAAGAATGGTCCCCTGCGCTGGCAACACCTTTTTTAAAAACTCAACATAGGCTGCATGACGAGCTGGTGACAATAAATTAGCAAGGCCCTGCGCACCCAATGCCTCATAAAAATTTTTTATTTCTTTTTTCGAATCTGAACTCATACCAATCGCTTTAAACAAATCACCAGCATTCAAAACAACCATACAAACACAAAATTTCACTCTCTTTAGCATACCAAAAGAGTAAAATCCTGCAGACATTAACGTAAAGCACACGCTATTTTTTCAAAAACACCGTGTGCAAAAATCTCCCGACCGCAATCGCACTGCCAAAAAAAGAACGTATAATACTGGCAAATCGAGAAACCGCTGATTGCTGCGAAGCAACAGCATCTCCTGGCGCCATCGGAATTACCGACTGACTTGCATCATACAGGGTAGAATATGCAGTAACAACAAACGATGTTTTTTGAGATTGAGACTTCTGTAGAGCCTGCTCAAATGCTGCCACCAAAAAAAATACAAGGGCATGAACGCGAGGGCCCCTGCTCCTTTTTTCTCTGCATACCGATGGCGCTTTACCGGCCTCAATGTCTGAGGAGGAAACACCGCGCGCTGAGCACAGGCAACTAATCAGCAAGAATAAAAACAGTCCTACTCGCCGAAAGCTGCGTACAAAAAAACATTTTTTATCTTGCCGCATCCAGACCCTTTTTAGATTTATCTCTGTTTTTCATTGCACATCCACAACATTTAGCACCTTTCTGCTATGCTTAGAAAAATATCATGAATCATCGCGGAGAAAAAGTATGAAAAATAACAAACCAACAGTCCTTGTCATTCTTGATGGTTTTGGCTATCAAAAAAATACCGATTTTAATGCCATAGCCGCCGCACATCCATACTATTTAACTAATTTTTTTAAAAAGTATCCGCACGCCATTTTGCAAGCATCAGGAAAAGCAGTCGGCTTACTCCCGGGGTATATTGGTAATTCTGAAGTGGGTCATTTAACAATAGGCAGCGGACGAATCATACCGCAACCAATAACAATCATACACAAGACTATAGCCGATGGTTCTTTTTATAAAAATCCTACGCTCGTAACAAACCTGCAAAATTTGGCCAAAAGTGGTAAATGTCTGCATCTCATGGGTCTTCTTTCTGATGCGGGAGTGCATAGCCATATAGAAGATCTATTTGCATTACTCATCGCAGCTGTAGACAATGGCGTAACAAACATCGCCGTACACGCATTCTTAGATGGTCGCGATACACCGCCCCAATCAGCAGAAAAATATCTAGAACAACTCTCAAAAAAACTTATTGAGCTCAAGCATGGGTGCATAGCCAGCATTCACGGCCGATTTTATGCTATGGATCGTGATAAAAATTGGGAACGCACTGAAAAAAGCTATCGCGTACTTACACAACTAAGCCCTCTCAAATATAAATCATGGGACGCCGCACTCCATGGTTACTATAAACAACACATCTATGATGAATTTATTCCACCAACACCACTCACGCTTACCCACACCATTCACCCTGGTGATGGCATTATTTTTTTCAATGTTCGCCCCGACCGTGCACGACAGCTGACACGCGTCTTTATTGATCCTCATTTTGATGCCTTTAAACGAGAATATATACCGTTGGCCTTCTTTATTACGCCCGTTTCATACGCAGCAGATCTCAAAACAACAGTGCTCTACCCAGAGCCATTAGTTCCTCATACGCTCAAAGAAATTTTGGCCGAGCATCACAAAACAGTATTCACCATCGCCGAGACAGAAAAATATGCGCACGTCACTTATTTTTTTGATGGCGGCAAAGAAACCATTTTACCCAATGAAATTAGAATTCTTATTCCTTCAATTCCAGCAAAAAATTATATCAATATTCCGGAAATGTCGGCTCCTCTTATAACCCAAGCAGTACTCAAATCCTTGGCCAATGCGCCAAAAGATTTCTATTTAATAAACTATGCCAATGCCGACATGGTTGGTCACTCGGGAAATTTTGCTGCCACGGTACGCGCCATTGAATGCCTTGATCAAGAAATCAAAAAATTGTATGATGCCGTCGTACAAAAAATGGGTGGCACGCTCTATATAACCGCCGATCATGGTAAGGCAGAATGCATGTTTGACGCGAAAACAAAACAGCCAAACACGGCACATACAGCCAACCCCGTACCATTTATTATGATCCGCAGCGACCTGGAAAATAATGGGCAAGAACTACCGCTCACTCAACTTGCTGATATCGCGCCATTTATTTTGAAAAACATGGAAATCCCCATTCCTGACCAGATGAAACGATACTAAAAAATGTTCTTACCTATAACTGCTTCATCACAAGAAACAGTACAAGCACGAAAAAGAAAGTGATCATGAAAAAAAGAATACTCTTTGCCTCGATTGCTGCTAGCGCACTGATACTGGCTATTCCACTCACGTTTTACCTTAACAAACGCGCAAATAATCATAATCTCGACCAAAACAACCAACAATTCACCCCTTATTTTCAACATGCCAATGCGCTGTATGAAAAAGGAGACTATGCGCAAGCCGCCTCTTTTTACGTGAAAGCAATCAAAGTAAATCCTGAAGTAGCGCAAGCATACCACAATCTCGGACTTGCTTTAGAAAAACTAAATAGGCCCACCGATGCACTAAGCATCTATAAAAAGTCACTAAGCGTTGATCCAAACTATAAAAACTCCTATCTCCATATAGCCAATATTTTCAAAAAACAGAAAAACCACGAGACTGCTCTTGCTGTCGTTAATGACTACCTCAAAAAACATCCGCAAGACGAGCAGATGCTCTTATTAAAAAGCACCATTCTCTATGACAAAGGTGATCTAGAAACAGCGCTCTCACTCTGCACAGAATTAATAGAAAAGAGAGCTGATTATTCTCAAGCGTATATCATGCTCGGCAGTATCTATGAAAAAATGAATAAAATTCCTGAAGAAATAGCCGCATGTAAAAAAGCAATTGAACTCGATCCAAATAATCCCAAAACACACACCGCCTTGTCTGACGCCTATTTGGCTATTGGCGACTATCAAAAATGGGCTACAGAATATGAATGGCGCTGGCAGTTTGATACATTTAAAAATAGGCCCAATATTCCGCTCTGGGATGGCTCATCACTAAAAAATAAGAAAATTATCTTATTATATGAAAACGGCTTGGGCGATATGATCCAATATATTCGGTTTATTCCAAAACTCAAAGAACAGGGTGCGCACGTCATCGTATTCACACAAAAACCATTAGCCAAAATCTTTTCTACGCTTTCTTACATCGATCAGGTCGTTACCGACAAAAGCTCGCTACCAGCTGCCGATGTCATGACCAGCATCATGAGCTTGTCGCACTACTTTCCAGTGACACAAAAAACACTCGGCCCTACCCCCTACATCAATGCTGATCCGACACTTATTGCCCAATGGAAAGCACACTTTGCTACCGATAAAAACCTAAAAATCGGCATCTGTTGGCATGCTTCTCCTATCGACGCACAAAGCATACCTCAATCACGCCGCACCATGCCTCTTGAGATAATTGCTCAGCTTGCGCAAACCAAAGGCATCTCACTCTACAACCTCCAAAAAGATTGGCCAGCAGATGAGCTCAAAAAATATGGAATTAACAATTTTGGCACCGACTTTGATACAACGCATGGCGCGTTCATGGATACAGCCGCAGTAATGAAAAATCTTGATCTGATTCTCACGATCGACACGGTAACCGCTCATTTAGCCGGCGCACTCAATGTCCCTGTTTGGGTAATGCTTCCCGTTGCTGCCGATGTACGCTGGATGCTTAATCGCTCTGATACGCCATGGTATACGAACATGAAGCTCTTTAGACAATCAAAAAAAGGCGATTGGCTCAGTGTTATACAAAAAGTGCGTGCTGAACTACAAAAGAAGGTTGCATTAAAACTAGCAGCCAAAAAAAACACTGCAGCTGCGTAAGATAAAAAAGAGGGCCTATCTCAAAAAGATTGGCCCTCTACAGCTCACTTAAAAAATATTATTGTAGCTTTTTCTCGAAATCAACATACCCAGGGGGAAAATCCCATGCAAAAACAGTAAAACCAAGTCGCTTATAAAGCGTCTGAGCTCTAAAATTTTCTGTCCGCGTGGTAAGAATCACTCTGGTTGCCCCTCGTTTTTTCATATCCTTAAGAGCATAGATCATTAATTTTTCAGCTGCATGCTTACCGCGCATCTCTGGCTTAACTGCCACAAACAACAAACGCCAGTCCTTGAATGTCTCTTTATAATAGGAAACAAAACCAACAAATTTTCCCTGCTCGCGAAGCACTTTTATATACAATTTACCAGCATAGAATGGATCATATGGTCGCGGTGTACGATATTTGAGCATGCGTTCTGGCGATGAATGAGGATTAGACAACAACCAATAACGATCAGTGTTAAAAAGATCTAAAATTGACTGAGTATCGCGCAATTCATCAAAATCAACAATAGCTCCCTGCTCTAAAAGCGCACGTGAATGCCAATAGTAGAAGAACGCTCCTGTGCCTACCATCGCCAATAAAACACCTATAAGCGCCACTTTTTTTATCAAAGACATAGCATTACCCCTTTTTATAGATAATTTCATGGAGCAATAATCCCTGCGGCGCTGCATTAATCAAATTTTGTCTTGGATTTTTTTCTTCTAAAACCTGCCGCAGATAGTCAGAAGATACCATCTTTCGCGCAGCCACGTCCAGAGCTGCCCCCACCATGCGCCGAATCATGTGGCGCAAAAAGCGCGGGCCCCTCACTTCAATGCGGTATGCATCATACTGCTCTTGATAGGAAAGCGTGATCGAATCAACGGTACGAATAGTGTCATCTTCCATCTCATCACCGGTACAAAAAGACCTAAAATCATGCGTACCTACAAAAATCTGTAAACATTCTTGTAATTTATCCAGATCAAGTGGCAAACGAAAAAAGAGGCCATACCGCTGGGTAAATGCATGCGGACGTGACACAAAAAAATGGTACCAATATGTTTTATAGAGCACATCACGATGGGGATTAAAATCAGGAGAAACAAGGTCAAGAGAACGAATAACAATATCAGGCGGCAGACTATTACTCCATGCCTTAAGCATACTCGCGGGAGTCACTTGCATATCGGCACAAAAGGTAGCTACCTGACCAAGTGCATGCACACCAGCATCAGTGCGTGATGCACCCAACAAAGATATTGGAGCATGAAAAATAGCTTGAAATGATTTTTGCAGCGTACCGGCAATGGTCGGCAATTTGGTTTGCATCTGCCAACCGTAGTAGAAAGTGCCATCATAGGCCACAATAATTTTATAGCGATTAGACATACGAAAATCCCCCTCTTGATAAGTTTAATAAAACGACCTTATAAGGTCAAAAAACTCCACGCCAGGGATTAAAAGACTCTTTTTTTATTACGTTATCAATTTTTCAGCCTGCAAACGGGCTTTCAGTTTTTCAACTCCATCAGGAGCACTCGCTATAAATTCTATGGCTATGATGCCTTTTTTCTGAGCCGCAGTCAGAGCAGGCCCCGGCACATCAATTAAATAAATTTTTTTATGAGGAAATTTCTCGATAAGAGCATCATAAAATGCCAGATCACTGGTCATCACCCCTCTTTTACCAGAAATAAAACAAACCTCAAAATCAGTGTTTAAAAAGGGGTTTCTGGCTACCAAAGCATCAAAAACTTCTCCATTTAATGAAGAAGAAAGACCAACACTATGCCCCTGCTCTTTGCATTGCGCAACCAGCACTAGCATGGCATTGTTTTTTTGCAATCTTTTGACGCATTCTTGCGCGCTAAACGCATTAGTCGCAACATACCGAGAAAGGGAAAAAGCGTTGGTATGCTTAAGTACAAGTTCTTTAGCGTCTTGACAAGAAATACGCCCAGTAAGCCATGCAACCGCGAGTGGCGGTTCAGTACTTTGTGGTAGCACCCCTGTCTTACTGGTAATTTCATTCTCGGGAATTTTCTTAAGATCTTTATAAAACATAGTTTTGAATGTCTGCTGTGTCACCCCACAGCTACGCACTACCCAAGGAATTTGCACGGGGTTAAATAGCACATTATTAATACCCCACAAGACCACTTTATTATTTTTTAAAACAGTCTTTTTTGATGAGGCGTCAGCCGTACTTGTCCCGTTTGAATCTGTCGGCACCACGGTCTTTTTTGCATACGCAAACCCGGCAACTCCTGCTACCGCAGAAACACCACAAAAAAGGGCTCCTGAACGTTGCCTAATGCCTGCAGCTATGCATGATGCCATCTGACGCCACATAGCCTGCGCCGGAAGACTGGAGAGTAAAATACTCAAAAAAAAGATTCCTGGAACTTTTTTTATACAATTCACAAAAAACCTCCAAATAACCAGCAAAATGCCATTTTGCATCTACAATCCAGTTTATATATTATTCTATATTTGTCAATAATTGGCGCAAAAAAGAGAGCTTTATAGCGATCTACAGAGATTAGTGCATGCTTATTTTGAGTTATCGAATCATAACAAAACGAGTACATTTTTGCAGGGAAGTCCCTAAAAAACCACCCATCGTAATTCTAGTTCTTTGAGAATCGCGGAACTAATTTTGGCTTGAATATCATCAAGAAATCACATAATACCAAAGCTGTGAAGCTCTCCGCAGCAAGCTGCGGAGCATCTTAATCCTCGAATAAATCCATTTGCCCCAGCTTAATTGCCTGCTGGTGCAAAATCTTATAGTTTTTTCCAGTTCCCTGATTTTTCACATAACTCGCAATTTTTTGCTCATCTCCATGCTTTCCAACCGTACTCACATAGTAAGCTTTACTCCAGAATTCCCCTCCCCACAATTTCTTTTTCACTTCGGGAACACGACTGAAAATCTCTCGGGCAGTTATGCTTTTTATCGTTCTTACTATCTTCGTCGGACTATACGTTGGAACAGACTGAACAAGAAAATGCACGTGATCTTTATCTACCCCAATTTCCAAAAAATCTATTTCGTAACGATCAGATATTTCTAAACACACTGTTTTTAGCACCTCATCGACTTCCTCGCTAAAAAAAACTCTTCGGTATTTCGAAGGGCAGACTATGTGGTACATGAGTATCGATCTATTATGACTTTTTCGTATTTGTTTGCTCATCTACCCATTTTACCACTTCCTACTTTTCTGTCCTTTTCTTGTCTTTCAACAAGGACTTACGAGGCAAGCCTCGGGGAATTGCACCCTCTCAGTTTAAAAGCATTGCATGAGGGAAAAAAGATATTCAAAGGGGGCATTCTACCCCCTTTGTAAGATCAAAAACTAGAAGAGTGGCGCCGTATATGGCAACAATGCCATGGTACGCGCTTTGCGAATTTCACGAGAAAGCTGACGTTGATGCAAGCAACAGTTTCCTGAAATACGTGAAGGTAAAATCTTGCCACGCTCAGTGAGGAAGTTCTTCAACAATGTGCCATTTTTATAATCGAGCGTTGCAAGCACTTCTTTGCTACCACAAAAACGGCATTGCTTGCCACTCGTGCCGTTAAAACGACGAGTTCTTTTTTTAATTAATCGTGAACTAACTTTTAATTTTGCTTTTTTTGCCATTGCAAAAACCTTTATTTTCTTCTATACCGTTATTACTCATCACCAAGCGCTTGATCATCGGACATATCTGAACGTCTAAAATCACCGCGCTCGCCGCCTTCATCATCACGAAACCTTCTGCGTCCTCCGCCTCGAGAAAAACCGCCCTCTTGACGATCTTTATAGAAGGAGCCAGCTTCGCGAGCAGGAGTTTCCTCAAGTGATGGTGGACGTTGATATACCGTGCTTGCATCAGGCGCAAGGACAGAAATCATATGGCGCATGACAGTAGAATAGAGTTTAACCTTCAAAAGCGCCTTAAGATCGTCTAACAAGCTAGTAGCTTCTTCTGGCATTTCAAAACGAACAAGGAAATAAACACCATATTCATTTTTGCGTACAGGATAGGCAAGTTTATACTTACCCCAACGGTCAAATAAAATGACCGAGCCTTTAGCTTGTTTGATTTCTTTATCGACTTGGGTTTCGATTGATTTCACTTCATCAGCCGTAATTTCTGGTACGGTCAAAAGCAAAATTTCATAGCGACGCATCATCCGTGCGTACTCCTATACTAGAAAGGTACTAATTGGTAATGCCCACCGTGGGCACTATACCTGGGGACCGCCCCCGGGTATTTAGTAGAAGGAAATCTGAACAATTTCCAGATAAAAGAATAGCAAAATGGCTTAAAAAAGCTAGTTTTTAGCCCTAACCAACCCCAATGAGTACACAAACTAAAAGAGACTCAGTTCAGGCATAAAAATATAAGCCCCAGAGTTATCTGGGGCTTATATGCACATAATGCAAGAATTTGCGCTAGTTTATGCAAACTTTTGATTACGTTGAATTACGCGGCCAATCACTCTAAAGTGATCTTTACCACGCACCAAGGCAATAGGCGCTTGCTTATGATTTACTGATTCAAGGACAACAAAGTCTTCCGTGTAGGTTACCTGCATAATGCCCTTAACCGCGGTATCGTTACCATATTCAACAGCAGCGATATCACCTGAACGTGTCCATACTTCTGGTGATACGATCAAGTAGTCACCTTTAACAAAGACAGGGGCCAACAAGTTATTTTCTACACAAAGCGCGAACATGGCATTGTCGCTTGAATTGAGCACCGGCAAGAATACATCTTTAAAACCGGTCGTAATTTGCATGAGTTGATTATTGTATGGAGATGGGTTAGAAGGAATTTCTCCCACGACAGGTACAATTTGTACCTTCAATTCAACATCTGATTTTTCTGGCAGACTGACATTATTGTCAATATTATCGGTTCTTTGACGGCGTTGGGCAAACAAGTCAATAGGACTTATTTCAAAGGCATTGGCAAGCTTACGCAGGGAATCTTCATTCCAGCGTCTGGTTCCGTTTTTTATATGGGTCAAATAACTCTCAGACATGCCGGTTTTTTCGGCCAATATCTTGGTCGTCCAACCTTTTTCTCTGAGTAACTCTTTAACTCGCAACTGCGTTGAAGTTGGCATTAGAAAACTCCTCTTGATAAACTCTTTTATCCATTATTCTATGGTAAATACACTGCCTTATTTCTAATAGTACACAGAAATAAAGAGTTGTCAAATGGAAAAGGTCCAGGATTACAAACCAAAGGGCGCTCCTGAAAGGCCATAAAAATGGCTCTTACCGAGGACACTTTACCCCTCAACACCCTGCCTTTCCCCTATTCCCCCCCCAATGGCCCGGGACTACCTGAAACTCCCTTTTTAGGTCTTTTACATCCTTTATAACATCGTCAAAGGGAGGGGTAGTCTGTATCAATAAAGTCAGGGGAACTTGCCCTGTATTACGAAATTGGACGGCCATGCCATGAGGATTAGAGAAATAGGTCCCTGGCTTACCTTCAAAACAATCCTCAAACCCCTCCGTTTCTGTCCAAAACTCTCCCTGGCCACCCACCACAAACCACTCTTCGTCCATGGTTGGGCGACATACCGCATGAGCCACCTTTTTTGGCTCCATGGTCGCATGCGCCATCCCCATACGAGTGCCCGTAGCATCAATAGCGTTTATCCCAAGCTGACGAATGGTAACCTGGCACACAGGGTTAAAATTTTGCTCCACATTATAGGTATAATTTCCCTCCGTTGCGGCGCTGCCCCATACTCGATATACGTACTCAGGTAAAGGTTTTTCTTTGGTGAGCTGCGATAACAAGTATACCGCCCCCGCCTTCACTTTAAAGTTAGCATCCCACAAACAGGCCAGTACCACATCAAGAAAAGGCTTTGAACGTAATTGGTTGATAACCCACTTGCCTGAATCAGAGGATGATGAGAGCTGACCAGCACTTCCCTTAGACAAGCCATTCAACTGAGTAAAATCACCAGTTCGAGCTATTGCCGTAATAACGGCACACTGCACTACACTCAGGGAAATTCCAGCATCCTCACGTTTACTGCGACAAGAAGAATCAAAAACGGTATAGTCTTTCCCCTCCTTCTCTTTTTTTTCTATAAAACCTTCCCAACAGGGACAAGCGGCATCCGGTCTACCTTCTACACAGGACTGATGCGAGGTGCCCGCTGTCAGCTGTTCCATAGAAAATAAAGATTGGCACGAAAAAATCAGCGCGAGTGAAAAACATGGTATAATACTATTCATACAATACCTTCCATTAAGTTTTTTTGCCTACAATTTCATAAAAATCAAACGTATAGTATGCTAAAGACTACTTAAAAAGTTAACCCTATACTATTGTTATATCGCTGAGTATAATTTTTACCGATTTATCAACCAGGAATTGCTCCATGGTCCTCTTAAAGCCACGTATAAAAATCGCCAAAAATCAATATGAAAAAGCTGCCTGGAATGAACAAACCTTAGTCTGCGGCATTGATGAAGTTGGTCGCGGCTGCCTGTGTGGCCCCGTAGTCACCGCAGCGGTAATTTTACCACTTGGCAAACTTCATCCGCTGCTCAAAGATTCTAAAATAATGACTGAGGCCGAGCGCCTAAAAGCCTATCGATGGATAACCAAACACTGCTGGTACGGCTTTGGTTGTGCTCACCATCGCATTATTGATAAGCACAATATTTGGCAAGCCACACTAATAGCAATGAAAAAAGCTTTGCTTCATGCATGCGCTCAGTGTCCCCACACTCCCAGTGCAATACTGACTGATGCTATGCCACTCAAGTTATTCGATACAAGCTATCACCAAATTCCCGTCTATTTTTTCACCAAAGGAGAAAGCAAATCTAGTTCCATCGCTGCCGCATCGATCATAGCAAAAGTAAAAAGAGATGCCCTTATGGAAAAATTTGCACCCCTATTACCCGGTTATCACTTAGAAGAACATAAAGGGTATGCCACCGCAAAACACCGCTTGGCAGTCAAAGCACAAAGGTATAGCATTATCCATAGGCTCAGCTTTCTGACTCATGTTCTCTCTGCTCCCACACAAGAACCATTTGAAGAGACTGAGCAACAGACAATTTTTACGTGCCATAATCAAGAAAAGAACCTATGAGTACCCTCGACAAAAAACCCTATGCAGAGGTCATCGAAAGTTCCCTCAATGGCTTTTTTGCACAAAGTTGGCACTGGGATTGTCCACCCTCTTTTGGCTCATTGGTAGTGGTAGAAGGTAAAAAAAGAACCATTTTTGGCATCGTCCAGCAGATCCAAACTGGATCAAGCGACCCACAACGACAAGCATTTGCCTACCAAAAAACCCATGAAGAACTTCTGGCAGAACAGCCACAAATATTTGAACTTCTTAAAACATCCTTTTATTGTCTTACCTTGGGATACCAGGAAAAAGGGCGTCTAACTTACCAATTGGCTCCCGAACCTCCTTTAATTCACTCATTTGTCAGCCCGGCCTCGCCCGAACATGCCCGTCAGTTTTTTGCTCATGAAGGTTATTTACATTTGCTCTTTGGAGCCGCTGGACAGATAGGCAGCCCTGACGAACTACTTCTGGCCATCTTGGTTCAATACAAACAATTGGGCATTCTTACTCCCGAACGCGTAAACAAACTTATGCAGATTTTTTCTGTATTAACAGCCAATGATTATCGGCGTTTAAAACTCTTTTTACAGCGCGTCGAGCCGCTATGCGCGTCCTAAAGAGCTTAGCTTTGGGTCCGGTTATCAAAAACTTTCTTATTTATTCAGGCGGCACTGTTATTCTTAAAAGCATCACTCTTATTTTGATGCCTTTTGTACTGCAGGTATTACCCCCTGCCCAATACGGCCTTCTTTCACTTGCCCTGAGCTTTACCAATATTTTAGTCATCATCTCCGGACTCGGGCTTCGGCAAACCTTTGGGATCGAATTTTTTCATGGTGACAGCGCCAGCCGTCGGCGCATGGCAAATGAAATTATCGCCCTTTACCTCTGTATTAACATCCCCCTTTTTTTGCTCATGCTTTTTAACCTCCCCCTGCTTAACCACTTTTTATTTTTAGGCACCGCAAGCAGCACCCTCATGCTTCTTTGCCTCCTCAACTGTTTTTTACAATTTTTCACCGAACTGTTTTACCAGCTCCTTCGTTATCAATGCAAGGCGCTCCAACTTACTCTTTTGCAAATTGGCACAGCACTGAGCACAATCGGCATAAACCTTTTTCTGCTTTATAACTTCCCTTGGGGCACCAGTGGCATGCTCTTTGGCTACACCCTCGGCTTGCTCATCACGTTTTTTATTGCACTTCGCGCCTATCTCAAATCTGGCTGCCTCCCTATAAAAACCTGGGCTACGAAAATAAAAAACATCTCTCTTTCTCGCATTGCCCACCAGATGAGTCTGCTAGGCACCAATCAAAGGGCACAACGAGGCTTCTATTATCTGCACCTAAGCCTCCCTTTTATTCCCGGCATGCTCTTTAACTGGGTTTTGGTAGCAGGTAACCGCTGGCTCCTTGCACGCTATGGCTCATTACATGATGTGGGCATTTATTCACTGGCAGATACCTTTTCTCAGCTCTATTACACACTTATTTTGTATCCTATGGCTGGATCATACCTCCCCTACCTCATGCACCAATTCGCACAAAATAAAAACAATATAGCTGCAATTGAACGCACCAATAAAAAAACCATGTATGTAAGCATGCTTGGCCTGGCCATACTTATCACCGCGGGCTATCTCGTTGGCAAACCAATTCTTTATTGGTTTCTTCCGGCAAAGTACCAAGAAGCAATCGGCTATATCTGGCTTATTTTGATGGGACAAATTTTTTTGATGGGCACCTATTTTACCTCTGCGCTCGTGCAATTTCAGAAAAAAACGACCTTCTTGGCTGCCTCATTGCTTCTGCCCGCATTGATTAATCTCAGTCTGAGTATGCTTCTTATTGACCCACTGGGTATTTATGGCTGTGTGCTGGCAACCCTCGTTGCATATATAGTCTACTTCGCGAGTATGTTATGGTATAATCAGAAACTGTTATCAGCTCATTTCTACGAAACACTCTCAGCAGATAGTCACGAGCGCGCGCCATAGCCTCACCTAACTTCAGAGTATTACCATAAGGCGACGGCGAGAAGAGTATGTTATGGTATAACCAGAAACTGCTATCAACTCATTCTTAAAACGCTATGTCCCGCGCACGTACTGCACCAACCCCTTGCTGTATCCTTTAAGATATGCACCATTGCGCAACAAGCATGCTTCCACAAATAAACCAAGCACCGTCCAATAATACGCTAAAACTTTGATACGTCGCGTTTTATAGACATTCTTGAAAAAAAGATACGAATAATTCTTGATATAAAGCGCACGTGTATCAACTATCTTATCTCGCGCTTGGGGACTCACCATATGCGCAAGCTTCGCACGAGGATTATAAAATAATTTTCTCTCCCGTGACACGCGCCACGAAAAATCAGCATCCTCCATATACGCATAGCGACCAAGCTTTTCATCAAACAGCTGCCTTTTGCACACCTCTGCACGAAAAGCCATACAACAACCGCCCAGCACCTGCACCTCTTGAAACTTTTGAGTACCATACGCGTGCAGCGGCATGCCAGACCAGGTAAAGCCACCAGATTGATAGATCTGTTGCAATCCAAACATCCTTTTAACCCCCCAAAACAAATTCTTTTGTTTTGGAGTAATATTCGTGACCGCCCCCATACCACCGCCATACGAAGGCTTAATAGCAAAAATTTTTTGCATCTGTTCTAAATAAACCGGTTCTAAAATAACATCGTCATCAAAAAAATAGAGAACGTCCGTCGTCGCCATTCCTATGGCTTTATTTCTCTGTAACGGCAAACCGGGAACATCCACATGCACATACCGCACACATGATGACCCTTTTTTCTGAGCTTCAAACGCACCTAAAAACTTTTGATAGGCACCCTGCTGACAAATGGGATCATCACTTGCATCAACAATAATAAGTTCTTCAGGTAACACTGTCTGCTGCCGAATAGAATCCAGGCAGACTAAAAGATCAGAAAGTCTGTTGCGCGTGGGGATAATCACGCCGGCGGTTAATCGCTTCATTCGGGGCCAATACCTTGGTTACTTTTTTTACAAAATCACTTTCATCACCAGTTTTAAAAAGTACTGTACCCGTTGGCCGCTCACACGCATCACTGGCAACTACCGGAGTGCCATAATATAACGCCTCCTGGACACTGATACTCGCCCCATCACTCAACGTTGGACGCACAAACAAATCCACACGCTTTAATAATGGCCAGAGCTCACCCGGGCACTGATACATAAGATACACTCTCTCGTTTTTTTCGATAGTTTTTAATAACTTTTTAAAGCGCGCGTCATCACCGGCACCCGAAAGCGCAAGCACCAGCCCCATTTGGGGATAAGTGACCAAAAGCATATCAAGCGCACTCAGACAAAGATCAAACCCATACAGCTCTTTTCCTGCATACTGATGCTGCACACCAGCGGGACAAAAAAGAACTATCTTCGAGGCATTGGCAAGAAGCACCGGCGTATGCGTTTTTAAAAAGGCAGACAATGCGGGAGGATAAAGCGCAGTAATAGCAGCTTCTGTGGAGCTATCGGGGGGTAAAAATGCTGCCTCAACAGAATACCTAGGACCTAAAAAAATAGTATGCTCACGATAACTCGCATAGGTAGAACTTCCAATAAGCACCTGCTGATCGAGCGCATGAAAAAGCAGATTCGCTATTTTTTTATACAGCCATGATTGCTGGGGAAAAAAACGACTTACATGATCAACCATTACCAACTGATAGCCCAACAGCCATTTGAGTACAATCACACCCGCAAGTTCCAGGAGCCGTCCACGAAAAAAGCAGGTCAGCGTATGATGGTACACTAAGTCTGGCCTGTGCTTAACCAAAAAGGCGAGCAGACGCAAGTCATGGACAATAAAGCCCCAAAAACCGCGCGTGCGCTTTTCAGTATCAAAAAGAACAACCTCATTACCCTGTTGCCTCAATTTATACGCAACACGCTGCACGTGAATTGAAATACCCCCCAAGGGTGGCGGATTTATACCCAAAATAACTATTTTTTTACCGGAGATAGCATCGGAATAACTATGCGGCCCGACCACACCAGAAAACGGTGTCATCGCGATGTTTCATGGAGCCGTGCGTGTGCTCGGCGCACCCTAATAATTGATTGCAACATAGCAAGGCCAGCACTCAAACGAAGTTTACTCCCTGCCTGATCATGCCACACCGTTGGAAATTCGCGAACAGGAAGACCAAATTTTTTGCACAAATAGAGCAACTCAATATCAAAAGCCCACTGTCCGACAGTCAGATATGGCAAAAAAGTTTCAACACTGCGTCGTGAAAAAATCTTCGCACCACACTGCAAATCGGCATAGCGCAGCCCGAGCAATGCACGCACGAGCGATTCATAGACCAGCTTGCTTCCCCATCGTTTGATCAAAGGACGCGGCGGAAATATTTGTGCACCCGGCATATAACGACTGGCAATAATACATTCATATTCCTGCATATTGCGTATCAGATCATAAAAGGCTTGCGGAGCTGTCGCCATATCAGCATCAACAAAACTAATAAAATCATTCTCCCGCTCAAGCGCATGGGCAAAACCCGCTTTTATAGCCAGACCTTTACCCGCCTGCGCTAAATTGAGCATATGCACATTCGCTCCGCTCTCTTTTTCTTGCTGCGCTACCGCGAGCGTGTTATCAGAACACCCATTCAGAACAACAACGAGCTCATACTCAAGAATCTGCCGTTCGCGCAAATCATGGAAAAAGGCGCCATACGTTTTGAGCGTGCGCCCAATACGATGCTCTTCATTATGTGCCGGAATAATAATACTTATTTTTTTCATTGCTCAAAACTCCCACGGTACATCTGTATGCTCTGCACGCGCACCCTCTTAAAAGCTAGCCTGCGCTCTTTTTTAACTCTACCACAGCTGGGCACTTCTGTTAAACGCCCCCTCGATACATTCAGCGCATTTTAAACTTACGGACCCCCCGCATACTCATCTTGAGTAAAATAAGGCCATGATAAAATCGTCTAATTTGCGTTTGACCATACACCCGACTTTTATAATGAATCGGCAGATCAACAATTTTAAGTTGTAATTTTGCCGCGCCAAACAGAAGATCAAAATCACCAAAAGGATCCAAGGTGCCAAAAAACACTCGATTTGACGCTATTTTTTTATAATCCTCTGCCCACAGCACTTTTGTCCCACACAGCGTGTCTTTCACCCGCTGGCCCAACAACCACGAAAAAAGAACACTAAAAAAGAAATTGGCCGTTAAATTCAAAAAGCGCATCGCACCTGATTCCATGGCATAGACCAGTCGAGAACCATTAACAAACTCAGCCTTACCACTCACCAAAAGATCAAAAAAACGCGGCAACTCTTCTGGTGCGACCGTCATATCCGCATCGAGAATCATAAGCACTGCCCCGCTCGCCTGCGCAAATCCTTTACGTACCGCATCGCCCTTGCCCTTACCATCCTGCACAAGCAGCCGTATCTTTTTCTCTGGATATTCTTGTACTACCCGTTCAATCTCCTGACGCGTGCCATCGCATGACCCTCCTTCGACAAATATAAGCTCTGTGCCAGAGCCCATGGCAGGAGTGCGCTCAACGATCGCTTGAATATTTCCTTTTTCATTTTTACAAGGCACAATCACCGACACTGTCGCCTGTCCACGCCCAACACAGCGCGGCATTGGCCGAGCCACTAGCCACTGCTGTAAGCACAACCGTCTGAGTAGAGGCAGCTGCGCAAGCACCGCATTACACATCCATGAAACCAAGGGAATATAGACCGGCATAAGCACTGCTTGCCCCTGCGTTACCACTTCAAATCCGCTCAGATATAAAAAATTCTCTAGATCAGCACGCGATATCCAGTGCTTAAATCCCGTCGCTGTACGCAGCCCTAACTTTTGTCCCAACCAAAGCAGCGGCTCCCACAAATGTGAATAACAGTCCAAAAGCACACGCGTTCGAGCATGGCAATAGGGGTGCAGGTACTGCAACAGCTCCTGGATATCAGCGTCACGCAGTGCTGGCAGCGATATAAGTATATAATCAAACTGACAGGCCTTGGTGAGCGAACGCACATCCCCGTGATAGAAAAAACAATCGGGATGATTTTTTTGAGCCATTGCAATAGCTTCACCATTAGCATCTATACCCACTCCGAAAAAAGGTTTTAATGCAGCAAGCACATCCCCTTCTTGGCATCCCACATGGAGCACCGCACTTCCTGGCGCAATTATAAAGTGATGCAACTTTTGCGCCTGCGCTTGATAGTAGCGCGAAAGAACGCGTCTTACGCTCATTGCTGCTCCTTCTTTTGTGCACTAACTAGTCCGACGTCTCCTTGGCGTAGACGAAGTTTTTCTAGATAGGCCATCGGCGAAATTTTTGCCTGTTTACGCACTTTATTATCGCTATGAATTGGCCGATCAAAGGCAATCAATTTTTTAGGATAGGGCGACGGCCACGCCTCAAAATGACAGTAGGAGGGACACAGAACTAAATTCGGTTCATGGTCAATGAAATAGCGGTTTAAATGGCTCTCATCATGCACCCGCGCAATCACACCGCGCGCAAGATCAGTGGTGATATTTTCCGTAATCGTATCAAGGAGCTTGAAAAATTCTTCTCGTTTACCCCCATAAAAAGCTCCCACAAAATAAAACTTCCCCTCGTTCCTGTTAACGCATGCGGTGGATAGTGGATTGGTATCATAAAATCCCCGTTTAAACATAAGCTGCGAATGGCGCACACCAACCAAATCACTTAAAATTTCATCTCCCACTGGCCCAACAAACAACATATCTGCATCAACCGCATAGAGATAATCCATCGCCGCCAATTTTTCTTTATTTTCACGGTAGGCATAAAAGCGCATAAGCGTGTCATAAGGCCAGCCTTGTTGGCTCCAATCAATTTTAACTATTTTTGCCGGCTGACCATCTACACCCACTACTGGTGTTGGTTGCCCGTCAGTGAATACAAAATAGGTCACATCGTGATTTTTGCAAAAATAATTTTGCGCCGATGCTATCAACTCATTTGCCATATTAATATAGCGACCGGTAGCTGTTATAAGCAGACCAATCCGCTGCCGCGCTACCGGCTTATGCTCAACATATTCTGATGATACTAACTTCGCGTAAGCAAGAAGACCAACAATCCCAAGCCATACGGTAAAAAAAACAACAACTATCTTTCTTTGATTCACGAGAGAGCCCTTTTCCATGCGATAAGAAAATCACACGCAGCTTACCGTGCAAAAAGGATGAGGGCAAGAGAAGAATAAGTTTTGGCACTCAACAAATGAACAACAACTGCGAGATTCACCTTTTTTCCGAGCTAAAAAAGGCGAGGCGTCAAGCAAAAAAATAATTGTGCACATTACTCTTTTTAATCAAAACAGTATCAAATTAAACCCAGAGACTTAAACATCCGATCCCAAATTTTTTCACGATCAGCAACTAGAGTTGGCCAATCATCAGTCGGTCTTCCAAAATAAAAATTTTTAATCTTAGGAATATTCCAATCCACCTTAATTTCATCCGTATAATCAATTGCTACAAGTGTATAGTTAAGTGAAGGGAATTTTCTATCCAACAACTCTGTTAATTGTATTGCCTGTTTTTTTGTTATCAGATGCCGAATAAAATAAATATGTTTTCCCGAAAGTAAAACTTCGTAAAACCTATTAATTCTTCGCTCATATTTTTGCTTAACATCTTCATATTCTCTCACAATATTAGAAAAAGAAGAAAAGTCATGCATCAAGGCAATATTATATTTGGATTCTATCACGCGTGTGCTAGTAACAATTCTGCCATCAGTACAAAGATGTGGATATGGCTGTTCTTTTATGTTTTCTTTTGCAAAAAAATCACGGAAATCATCTTGTAACACTAATACAAGGGAACCAAATCCCGTGTCATTCCAATCAAACGGATAAGCCCCAGATCGCAACCCATATCTTTCTATCTGAGCCGCCGGTAAACAACGAATGCCGAGACTAATTACGAGAAAATCAGTTTCCCGTGAAAAAATTTTATTCTGGGATAAAAATAGAATAAAAATGAGAATAGCCTTAAAGCCCATAAACACCCCCTAAAAAACAAATCCCCTTTAAATTTATAGTACATAAAAAAAATAAAAAAACTCAATAAAAACTATAAGAAGGAACCCCTTTCCCGTGCGTAGGCAAGGAGGCTGACAACCCCCAGCCATACAGCAAAAAACACAACGACCATCTTTCTTTGATTCATGAGAGAGCCCTTTTTTATGCGATAAGAAAATCACACGCAGCTTCCCGTGCAAAAAAGGATGAGAGTAAGAGGCGTACTCTTTTTTGTAAGCAACTTAAAGCAAAAACCTCCTTTCATCCATCACTCGAAAAACAACCTTCTGCCACAAAAAAAATCTTTCTTTTTTTCACGGGCAATGGTAGCTTTTGGCCAATTCGATCACATACCCCAAAAAGGAGCTCCGTGAAAAAAATTACCGCATTCTGCATACTCGCCTGTTTATATGCAACCATCTCGCACAGCGAAGAAAAACACATTGTTGTCGTTATCCCCAGCTACAATAACGCCCGTTGGGTTGAAAAAAATTTATGGTCAGTGTTTTGTCAAAAATACACCAATTATGAAGTCCTTTATACCGATGATTGCTCAACGGATAACACCTATGAACTGGCTCAAGATTTTGTAAAAAAACATAAGCAAGAACACCGCGCGCAGGTCATACATAATCAAAAGCGCTGCAAAGCACTCAAAAACATCGTCCACATGATTTATAACTGCGATGCACACGACATTATTGTTACTATAGATGGCGATGACTGGCTTCCTAACGAAAATGTATTTTCCTACATAAACAACGTGTATGCCGATCCAAATATTTGGATCACGTATGGCCAATATGCGGAAGTAAATGCAAAAGGAGAGTATACCAGCGGATTTAATAAACCAATTCCTGATTACGTCATCGAACACGGCTTATTCAGAAGTCAATATTACGCCTTTTCACACTTACGGACTTTTTATGCGGGACTATTTAAAAAAATTCATATAGAGGATCTCATGTTCAATGGCAACTATTTTGCCATGTCATGGGATTTGGCATTCATGATTCCAATGATGGAGATGGCCAGACACCATTTTAAATTTATTTCAGATTTTCTATACATATATAACGGCACCAATGACATTAATGATCATAAAGTCTCAAAAGAGACGCAACAACTGCATGATCGCATCATCCGCAGTCGTCAGCCCTATCAGGCACTAGAAAAATTATTTTAAGTAAAAAGACTTTTAATTACCGTATAACAACAAGCAGAATAGAGCGGGAGTCTTAACTCGTTGTATTCTGCTTGTTTAAAATTTTTCTATCTCGCTCTTGCACAAAACAAAAAATTCTTTTGTTTTTTTTATGTGAATGGTAGTTTAGACCGGAAAAAGTTACATTGCCCAGACACTTAAAAAAATTAAAAAAGGATAAGTAATGAAAAAACTACATGCACTCAAATACGTTTTTTTAACTATCACAACACTTACGACACTTTTTTGCCCTATTCGCGCCGAACAACGCCCCTTAAAAGTCCTCCACATCAGTTTTCACTTGGGCTGCACCAAGGATTTTGAGGAGGTAGCCCATGAACTAAATCTGGATCTCACCTCATGGTACGTATTATCAGCCGATCTACCCCGTGAGCATTTTGACGGCAAAACTCTAGGTAATGGCGTATACAATATAACGCATGAACGTGCGCGCATGGTATGGGAAAAACATAAAGATTTCTTTAACCAATTTGATGTCATTCTCACCTCTGATACTGCACCGCTCTCACGAATTTTTTTACAAAATGGCTGGGAAAAACCTCTTATTATCTGGATTTGCAACCGATTTGATTACGCTGATTACAGCACTGCTCAGGGAAAGTTCCCGGACAAGGAATACTATGATCTATTCCGCGCTGCCACACATCAACCTAATGTTAAAATCATCGGTTACACTCCCTATGAACATGTTTATGCGCGCGCAAGAGGCATCGATACCGGAACTCTTACCATCAAACCTCTGGGCTCTCAAGAAAAGGGAATTCGTGACAAACATGAAACAAGTATTCCTGCTACGGTCAATAAAAGTGAAACGCTCTTCATTTATCCACGGTTAAATGGCACTGAACTTAATCACGTTATTAAAAAATGCACCGAGCTTGGCTTAAAAACCTATTCAGGACGGTACAACGGCCCTAACGATTTGACCGATTTTAAAGGGATCATCTACTTCCCCTATGCCTGGTCAAACTTAGCCGTCTTTGAAAATATGCAACGCGGCATTGTTCACTTTATTCCATCTGAAAAATTCATAAAACAAATGGTCCGCGAACATGCTCCGGTGAAATACATCACCCTTGACTCCTTTAATCTTATTGAGTGGTACCGGGAAGAAAATAGACCTTATTTAGTCTATTTTGATTCTTGGGAAGATCTTAAAATTAAAACCTCAAAAGACTACACCCAAATGAGCCTTGCAATCAAACAGTTTGCACAAGAACATCGCAAAACGATGCTTGATCGCTGGCAAATGGTATTCAATGATTGCGCATCACTCCTAAAAAAACTTAAGCTGTAAGAAGTGCATTGAGACTATGGTTGCACACGGATTTGATGAAGCGTTAATTTCTTTTATTCACGCATGTCCAAATCTCAACATAGAAATTTTTTAGACCACCATTTTTTGCATTATCGTGGTGGCTGTAATTGGGATGGACAATCAACTGAATATCATCGTGTCAAAACGAAAGCTATTAATAATCTAATTAATTGCTCTATGAATAAGAACCAATAATATATAAATAAGTGAATCAGGAAATTAAAAAAAGCTAAAAAAGAGGTAGGCTCTACCTAATCAACCAAAAAAGGAAGGCCTACCCATGAAAAATATAGTAGAAGTTTACTGTTTCATTGATAACTTTGTAAAGAGGATTGAATCAAAAAGTACCAAAAGTTTGGTTGGAAGAAAGAGCGCCCTAAGCAAGACGGACTACATAACATTGGCGATTTTAAAGCAAGAATATGGCATAAAAACAACAAAGCAACTTTATGAATTTGTGCAAAGTTATATGAAAAAAGATTTCCCACCATTACCAAGTTATCAACAATTCAATGATGGCATCAAATCGACATTTCGCTATTTTGTAATAATTGTTTGGTTGCTGGCAAAGAGGACCCGTAAAAAAGAGGCAAAATATCATATTGTTGATTCATCGCCGCTGCCGGTTTGTAATAATCAATATCGCTTTTTAGCAAAGGTATTTAAGGGGCTTGCTCGTCCCGGAAAAAATTTAAATGGGTGGTTTTGGGGCTTTAAACTTCATCTCATTATTAATCAAGATATGGAGATTGAGTCAATACGCATTTCAGATGGTTCAATGCATGACATTGATGCTTTGGAACGTGATTTTATTGAAGGAATTAGAGGTTGGCTTGTTGGCGATAAGGGATACATTGGACAAAGAAAAGCACAAGAACTTGCAGAAAAAGATATCCGATTAGTTACTCGATCGAGAGCCAATATGGGAAAAAAGCCTGCGCTGCCTATCCATAATTATCTCCTTTCAAAGCGACAGGCGATAGAATCTACATTTAGCTATCTTAAGCACCGGCTCTCTGCCCTCAATGGCTATGCACGATCCGCCGAAGGTTTTTTTGTAAATGTTTTTGCTGCGATTGTTACCTATACCCTTAAGCACAAAAAAAATGAAAATATGCTTTTAATTCAGGACTTTTCGATGTTCTTAATTTCCTGATTCACATATAAATAAAAGTTCTGAATAGAAAGGGCAGTTTAGAATTGTGATTCTAAACTGCCCTTTCTATTCACTCTCTAATAGCACTGACTATCAAGGTTTTTGGACCCACCAAATTCTTGGTTGATCAACATCCAAATGAATCTCTACCCCTTTATCGTTAAAAAATTCATTTACAGCACGCGGCACCCCCATAAACCCCGTATTATAATCATCACCTGCCATAATACCGCCTGGTCTAACTTTCTCATAATACAAAACAAGATCTTTCTTTACATATTCATATTCATGACTACCATCAACAAAAACAAAATCAAAGTCATTATCTTTAAAAAGATTAATAACATCGGCTGAATAAGCCCGAATAAGTTCTGAGCGCTGCCCATACTGACCCAAGCGATATTTTACTCGATAAAACATAACATCGTACACATAGTCACGTCCTGACAAATGAAATGTGGTATTATTGGTGTATGGATCGATGCTATACAATTTTTCAATGTCAGTATTTTTGAGCAGCGCATGTGAATGTCCACCAGTAGAAACACCAATTTCTATTCCTCTTTTTAACCCAAACTTCCTTATCAAATTAGGAAGCACGTGATAATAGCCATTCCAAGAGCTCTCAGCCTCTTTTTCTATGCCATCGAAGGTTCTCATTATCTGAACTAACTCTTCCCTATTAACCCCGGTAAGCGTATGCAATGTCTCAATATCAACCCATCCCAAAAGCTGGACATTGCAAAAAAAAACAAAAACGGCAGCTAATTTTCTAAAAAACATATTTTCCCTTTTTTAATTTTTTGTGTAGCTATACCAAAATATCCTGAAAAAATTCTCGAATAAGCGCCATCTTCTGCTTATCATAAGAAACAGACTGATTATCATAATTTGTTGCCGCACGATAATGGAAAAAACTGTTTTTACACAAAAACTCTATCGTATCCGGCTTTTTTTGAAGAAACTTAATTTCTTTTTCATTAAACCCGAGTTTTTTTAATTTTTCAAGCTGCTGTGCTACCGGGACAACTTTGTCTATTGCATTCATAGGCATGTGTCTATCGGGACAAAATAATTCATAGCCCCCAAAATGTTCTTCAACCTTCTTCAATTTTAATTGTGCATTATTTTTTAAATAGTAATGCGTATGCCCACCGGAATCCACGCTAGCGCCATTTACCCTTCCACAATTAAAGTTCAACGTTCTTTTGTTTGGTAACCGATCCATAGCAAAAATCATAAATCCCGGCCACAAATAATCGATATTAGGCTCAGTTCCGCGCATGCACGCGGCAATGTGGTAATCTTGTAATTCAGCAACAACGCTTAAGGGACGCACTAAAAACATGTCCGAATCTAAAACAAGCACCGGCCCATCATGATTAAAACCCAAAACATCCATGGAATACTGCACTACATTTGCATGCCTAATATTTGGCCTATGAAGCGGATCGCCCGGTTCCCGTTTCAAGTACGGCCTTGCGTGAATTTCTTGAGGAATGCGCATATACGTAACACCAGAACGAATGCATGTTTCTTTTATTTCTTTATCTACTCCTAAGTCACGAGCATCACTAAAAACCACGAATTCATACTCATCCTGCATAAACCTTTTGAACATAACACTCTGAATTTCAATAAAATCTGGACGATTATAACTGTGCGTTATTATAAGCACTTTTGCGGCACACAAATGCACCACGCAAGCAGTGAGCACACCAAAAATAAAACATTTTTTGAACATAGATCTCCTTTATTAACGTAAAGCTCTCCACAGCAAGCTACAGATCATCTTAATCCTCGAATAAATCCATTTGCCCCAACTTAATCGCTTGTTAAGGACTTCCGAGGCTAGCCTCTGACCTGGTTCAATACATTTGGGAAAAATTAGGCCCCGAATACAGAGCTATAGTATTGCAGAGGCGTCAGGTACTGTAAAGCTTGGTGGGGACGATAAGAATTGTACTTTTTAACATAGAGGTTAAG